>CAKQHU010000004.1 GCA_934234275.1 uncultured Phascolarctobacterium sp. | reverse complement strand
TGGACGAGCCTACCAACCATATGGATAACGCTACTGTTGCCTGGCTGGAGCAAAAGCTGTTGGCACGCAAGGGCGCTTTGCTGATGGTAACCCATGACCGTTATTTCTTTGACCGCGTTGTTAACCGCACCTTGGAGATAGATGGTGGCAAGGGCTATGTTTATGTCGGCAACTACAGCCTGTTCCTGCAAAAGCGTGAGGAACGCCGCATTGCAGAGGCCTCTGCTGCGCAAAAGCTGCGCAACATCTACCGCCGCGAGCTGGCGTGGATCAGTCGTGGTGCGGAAGCACGCCGCACTAAAAAGAAGGACCGCGTGGAGCGCTTTGCTCAGATTGAAGCGGAAGTGAAGAACGTCAAGACGGAAGCAAATCTGGAAATGTCCTCTGTCAGCAGCCGTCTTGGCAAAACTATTATCGAGCTGGAAGATATCGGTATGGTGTGGGACGGAAAGGATTATATCAAGGATTTCAGCTATATCCTGCTGCGTAATGACCGCATCGGTATCGTTGGTCCTAACGGCGCAGGCAAATCAACGCTGATGGATATCATCGCCGGCAAGCTGCAGCCTACGAGCGGCGAAATGCGCGTAGGCCAGACTGTGAAGATTGGCTATTTTGCGCAGCACAGCGAGTTCCCGGACAGCAATATGCGTGTGCTGGAATATATCAAGGAAGCGAATAATTATATTGAAACGGCCGATGGTCAGCGCATCAGCGCGGCGCAGATGCTGGAGCGCTTCCTCTTTCCGCCGGAGCTGCAATGGGTGCCGGTGTCCAAGCTTAGCGGCGGTGAAAAACGCCGTCTGTATCTGTTGCGTGTGCTGATGACGGCACCGAACGTGCTGCTTTTGGACGAACCGACAAATGACCTGGATATTCCGACACTTTCTGTTTTGGAGGATTATCTGGACAGCTTTGCCGGTGCGGTTATCGCCGTTTCCCATGATCGTTACTTCCTCGACCGCTTTGCGCAAAAGATTTTCGCGTTGGAGCAGGATGGCAGCATCAAGCCTTATATCGGCGGCTACAGCGATTACGTGGAAGCTCTGCAGGAGGAAAGCGCACAGCAGGCGCAACCTGTCAAGGCTAAGCCGGTGGCTGCGGCAAAGCCTGCCGAAGAGCCTGCCAAGAAGAAAATGACCTACGGCGAGCGCCTGGAGCTGGAACGCCTTGATCAGGAGATTGCGCGCAGCGAGGCAGAGCTGAAAATGCTGGGTGCGGAAATTAACCAATGCGGCAGTGACTTTACCCGTCTGGCAGATTTAACCAAGCAGCAGGAGGCTGTGCAGCAAAAGCTGGATGAGATGGTGGACCGTTGGGCTTATCTTTCCGAATTGGCAGAAGCAGAAGGCTGAGCTTGACAAGCAGGCTGCTTATTGTTAAAATTAAATCTGAAAAATTGTTGTGGATTTTTTCTGATTCAATAGTCATCTTTTCGCCACACGACTGTGTTTGCAGCCGTGTGGCTTTTGTTATATTAGGGAAAATGGGAGTAAGGATATGCTAAAAATTTTACACAAGGATTATAAGGATAAGGTTAAGCGTCTGCTGAGCGTTATGCTGCCGATTATCGGTACGCAGATTGCGATTATGGGCATGAACTTTTTTGATGCCAGTATGTCCGGTCAGGCAGGTGATGCAGATTTGGCCGGCGCTGCTATCGGCGGTAATATCTGGATGCCGGTGCAGACCTGCTTTGCAGGCATTTTGCTGGCGGCGATGCCTTTGATTGCCAACCTTTTGGGTGCAGGCGAAAAAGAAAAAATCTCTACGGTAGTACGCCACGGCATGCTGTTGGCCGTAGTCTTTTCCGTGCTGATAATTGTCGGTGGCATTATCTTTTTGCCGCCGTTTTTGCAGGGCATGGGCCTGGCGCCGGAGGTTTATCACATTGCGCTGTGGTATATGGCAGGCCTGGGCATAGGCGTGCTGCCGTTCTTCCTCATTACGCCGCTGCGCAGTCTTGTCGATACATTGGGCTATACCAAGCTGTCGATGAAGATTTATCTTTTGGCGCTGCCTGTCAACGCTTTCCTGAACTATGTGCTGATTTTCGGCAAGCTAGACTTGCCGCGCCTGGGCGGCATTGGCGCCGGTGTAGCAACAGGTGTCACCTTTTGGCTGCTTTTGGTGATGTTCGCGGTGGTGGTGACGAAGCTGCAACCGTTCAGGCAGTACGACGTGCTGGGCTTTGTGCGTCCTGTTAAGCATCTGGTGGCAGAATATCTGCGCATTGGCGTGCCTATGGGCGTGGCCATTTTTATGGAAACGAGCATCTTTGGCGTTGTGGCGCTGTTTATTGCCAAATTCGGCACAGAGGTTATCGCTGCGCATCAGGCGGCACTCAACTTCTCGTCGCTCATTTATATGTTCCCGATGAGCTTCTCGCTGGCGCTGACGATTGTGGTTGGCGTTGAATATGGTGCAAAAAACTATCAGGGAGCGCGCGATTACACTGCACTGGGCCTGGAGATGAGCCTTTTTATCGCGATGATTTACATGCTGCTGGAGCTGGTGGCACGCGAGTATATTGCGCTCATTTATACAACCAATCCGCATGTTATTGAGCTGGTGAAGGTGTTTATTATCTACGCATTGCTGTGGCAGGGAGGCGACGCAATCGCGGCGCCGATTCAGGGCATTTTGCGTGGCTACAAAGATGTTAATGCTACGTTCTGGTGCAGCATGTTGGCCTATTGGGCAATTTGCCTGCCGGTGGGCCTGCTTTTGGATTACAAGTTTAATAATGGTGCCTTTGCTTATTGGCAGAGCCTGGATATCGGCGTAATCTGCAGTGCTGTTGTTTTGTCATTGCGTCTTGTTTTGCTGCAGCGCAGAATAAAAGAATATGAAGAATAAGTAGGGAGCGGCGAAAGCTGCTCCTTATTTTGTGTTTAAAATGTAGTTATACAATAGAAAAATGTGCTCGCATAATATTCGTTAGAAAAAATGTCAAAAATTGCATTTTTTCGTAGGAAAAAGTGCAATAAATTACATTTTTCTTGACGAATGGGCGCTTCTGGTCTAGAATGATGAATATAGAAGGATTTAGAAAGAGGGTGAAGTGATGCGTCGTAAAATCATGGAATGCTTAAAAAAATGGCAGACAGCTAAAAATAGATTGCCTTTGCTACTGTATGGAGCGAGGCAGGTGGGTAAAACATATATTCTTCGAGAGTTTGGCCGAAGCTGTTTTGAAAATACAGTTTATGTCAATTTTGAAGAGGATAAAGCTTTAGCAGGATATTTGGAAGTGAAGCTGACGCCTGCCTATATTATTAAGGTTATCGAAGAACAGTACGGTGTTAAAATTTTTCCACAGAAGACGTTGATTATTTTTGATGAAATACAAAGCTGCGAGCATGCATTAACTTCACTAAAGTATTTTGCGGAGCAGGCTCCGGAATATTGTGTAGTTGCGGCAGGCAGCTTACTTGGAGTAGCTATTAATCGTCAGCAATTTTCGTTCCCGGTAGGCAAGGTGCAGTTAGAAAATTTATACCCGTTGGATTTAGAGGAATATCTTTGGGCAAGGGATAAGGAGATGCTGGTAGATTTGATTCGTCAAAGCTATGCTACTAATAAGCCTTTACCGGAGACATTGCACAAGGAAGCCTTGAATTTGTATGAGGATTATTTGCTTACCGGTGGTATGCCTGCTGTTGTAGCTGCAGCCTTGAATGATGGCGATGCAGATGAGCTGAAACGCCTGATTTATAATTCTTATGTAGCGGATATGGCAAAATATGCAGGCAAGGGAGATAGCGTAAAAATTGCAGAAGCCTATGATTCCTTACCGGTACAGCTTGCTAGGGAAAATAATAAGTTCCAATACAAGCTTATTCGCACTGGTGCACGTTCTTCGCTTTACGGAGCATCTATTGATTGGCTGATCCAGTCAGGTATAGTCTTAAAATGCACTAAGTGTGAGCAGGGGATAATGCCTTTGGCTGCTTATGAGGATTTAAGTTCGTTTAAGTTGTACTTTAGTGATACCGGTCTTTTTAACAGCCGCCTGCAGCTGACGAAGCAAAGCTTGGCGGCAGCTCGGCAATATATGGGTGCTTTAACAGAAAACTATGTGGCAATCCAGTTAAAAGCGAACGGGTATAAGCTGAATTATTGGACCAGCACAGCAACTGCGGAGGTTGACTTTGTTATTGTGCAAAATGGAGAGGTTGTGCCTATAGAGTGTAAGGCGAATATTCATGTAAAATCCAAAAGCTTGGATTCGTTTGTGAAGCGATATGATATTAAGCAGAGTATACGTCTTTCGATGCGTAATTTTGGCTTTGAGAATAATATTAAGTCTGTACCGCTTTATGCTGCGTTTTGTGTGTAACGGTGGAATGATGTTGTGGTTTGCATATAAAAAAGAAAAGTCTTTTTGATGTGCAAATGGTAATAAATTGGTAAAAATATAATAAAAAGGATATTAATTATGAAAAAATATATATTTTGGTTAGGTGCTTGTATTATTATACCTATTATAGTACAAATGATTTTAGCGGATAATATGTCGTTTAAATGGGTTGCTTGTCGTAGGTATTTAATTATAGCAAGCTTAATAAGCTATATTTTATCTAAAGTGGAATTAAGCAAAAAAATAATGGTGAATTTTTTCGCTATGTATTTTATTATGGGTACATCAGTGGCTTTTGTGTATAAGTATATTAAGCATAGTCAAGTAAATGGTGAATTTCTTTGGGATGAATTTACTGTATCTATAGGAATAACTAGTGTTTTTTATGTGATTATGTTTTTGCTTAGACATATTAATATAAATATACCAAAGTTATTTGCGAGTGTACAGTTTATATTATTACTGCCCTATTTATTAAATTTAGGTTATGCATTCATAGAAAAAGATAGTTTTACAGCAGATTCGTTAATAGCTGTTTATCAAACTAATATTAATGAAATTGGCGAATTTTTCAAAAGTACAGCGCCGATACATGTATATATCGCAATTATATTTGCTGTATTGTTGATAATTATTTTTTTAAATTACACTTTAAGTGGGGGGTAAAAGACAACTTCGATTCCATGAAAGTAGTTGTAAGTGTTGTTTTAGTTTTAGGATTAATAAGCTTTTTCTGCAATAAAAAACTAAATGATGCTTACTTTCTCAGAATTATTCATGAGAGCAAAGAGTACCTAAAAAGTGTGCAGCTTTATAATACTTACAGATTTGATGAAAAAGGAAAACCCAAATATATTGAAGCTATAAGCAATGATTCCAGTGAAGAAAATTTTTTGGTTATTATAGGGGAATCACAAAATAGAAAACATATGTCGGCTTATGGTTATCGCAGAGACACTACTCCTTGGTTGGATGTACAGAGAACAAAAGAGAATTTTGTTATTATGAAAAATGGCTATGCATGCAATACGTTGACAATGTTAGCCTTATCTCAGGCTTTGACAGAAAAAAGTCAATATAATCATAAAACTTTAGATAAATCTTATTCATTAATAGATATAGCTAAAGCTGCAGGCTTTAAAACATATTGGATTAGTAATCAAGCTCAATATGGTTCTTATAATACGCCTATAACATTAATTGCTAATAGTGCTGATGAGAAAATTTGGTTGAATAGTGATAGTTCTGCTAGTAGCTCTTATGATGAAAAAATATTACCAGCATTATCGCTGGTCAAAGGAAAAGGTAAAAAAGTAATTTTTATCCATTTGTATGGTAATCATTGGGAATATAACAATAGATATCCACAGGAAAAGTATGGGATATTTGATAACAGCAAGTATAATGGAAAAGTTGTTGATTTACAAAAGCTAAATGCTTATGATAACAGTATGTACTATAATGACTGTATTACAAAAAAGATTTTTCAATATGCTCAACAGAATTGGCATGTTTCTAGTATTGCTTATTTTTCTGACCATGGTGAATCTGTTTTAAACGATAATAAGCATATTCCTGGTAAGTATGATGATGATATGGGAACTGTACCTGTATATTTTTATTTTTCTGATGAGTATATCAAAGCTCATCCAGATATAGTGGAACGTACTAAGAATAATGAGGGTGTTTATTTTACCAATGATATGATGTATAATGCGTTAATAGATTTATGGGGAATTAAAACTCCTCACTATGATGTTAAAGAGAATTTTCTATCTGATGAATATGGTTATGGCGCTGGTAAGTTGTTGATTCTTGATAAAATAAAAATATAAAAAGTTAAAGTCAGCTAGAGGGAAGAGCAATGATGCACTTTCCTCTAGCTGGCTCTTTTTGATTATGTTTAAATTAAGGTATTTAATGTAAGCGTTTTATCAATCTTGAAATTTCGGAATCCGCTTTTCAGCAGCCGAATAATTTAATTCGTGGGATGTAACAGATTTTGCTTCATTAGCGAATAAGCGCAGTATGCTGTCAGCGTCTTTCACCAGTACATACATCATCATATAGGCACCGAATTCAGCCAGCTCTTCCGCTACCTGACCATGAAATCCGGTGAAGTTTGTGCGCTCTCCAACCCAGGAAAAGATAATAAAGAGCAGCAGGAGGGAAAAAGATTTTACCGGTATCTTTACTATTTTAAGCATTCGCCAGATACGTGCCTTATAGAGCAGAATCAGCGTACTTACGATTAAAATACCTACCATAGGATGGACTAGCTTACCATATAATCCCATTTGGCTATATTGGATCATACCGCCATCAGGATTAGTAAAAAATACGCGGCCCCAGCTTATTTCACGCATGATGAGCAAGAAAAAGTAAATTGTACCTGCTTTCCAAAGAGCCTTGGAGCTTCCGCTCCAGTCAGCGTATTTGTAGCTATGAGCCTTGATGCAGTAAAACAAGCCGCCTATCAGCCATAGTAGCTGCAGGTTTTCAATAATACCGTTTTCATCGCCAACCCATTCGGGCAGCATCGCTTCTAAGATAAACATTAAGATGAAATAACTCCAGCCAAGCTTAAAAATAGAATCATTACGGAACAAAATAAACACTTCCTTTTCTGACTGACCAGTCAGTTTATGCCGATAGTGATATTTTACCATAATTTTACAATTGATATAAGGCTAATTAAGATAGAATTAAGGTTATCATGAATTGCTAGATGGATGTTAAGTCTATGATTGTTTTTGTCTGAATAAAGCATTATAGGCTGTAATAACATTTATACTTTGCGCTAAGAATGCAATTTCAGTATTCATAAGAAAGAGGTTACGCATAATTGTATGCAGTATAAGCTTACATATGGTATAATTATTGCTAAGCACAGGTTATTTCAATGATAATAATACATGTGTCTGCTTAGAATATAATGAGAGTTTTACGAAATATACACTTGAAAGGTGTCAAGTACAGATGAATAATAATCTTACGGTAGTGGTTTTAACTAAAAACGAAGAAAAAAATATAGCTGCTGTTGTGCAGAATGCCAAGAAAGTAGCAGCAGAGGTGCTGATTGTTGATTCCGGCAGTACGGATAAAACAGTTCAGTTAGCAGAGGAGAATGGCGCAAGAGTTGTTTACCGTGCCTGGGATAACGATTTCTCGGCGCAACGCAATTTCGCTCTGCAGCATGTAAAAACTGAATGGGTGCTCTATTTGGATGCAGATGAAAGAATGAACGATGAACTTTGCTGTGCTATAGAAAAAGCAATGGCAACAAAAGCACAAAAGCAGTACAGCATTATGCGTAAAATACATGCCTTTGGTTTTACCTATAAGCATGGCATTTTTAAACCGGATGAGGTATTGCGTCTTTTTCCTGTAAATAAGGTACATTGGGAGAATAAAGTGCATGAAAGACCGGTATGCGATTTGCCGAAAGAAAAGCTGGCAGGCTATATCGAACATTATACCTATGATTCCTGGCAGCAATGGTGGGATAAGGCAGGGCATTATACTACCATTTGGGCAGAGGATAATTTTGCCAAGGGAAAGCGTACTTCTCTTGCAGCATGTTTTGCGCATTCGGCTTATGGCTTTTTGCGGGCTTATATACTGCAGCTTGGTTTTATAGATGGTTGGAGTGGTTTATATTCCAGTCTGCAGCATTTTATTTATACTATGATGAAGTATTTGAAGCTGTATGAGCTGCAGAAAGCAAAAAGCAATTAAATATTGACATATAACAGATATAGAAAAAGCGAAAAGTTAGGAAGTAAAACTAACTTTTCGCTTTTGTTACGTTATTTTTCTATATCGTCTATAATGTGTAGTTTTCCTAAGTTCGTCATAAGCATATCTTTGGTATATTTGTATTGTGTGGATGCTAAGCTGTTGGATTCGTCATAATGATTTGATTTGATATCTAAAATACCGCAAATCAGCTCATAAGCCAAATCATTAGTCCAATATTTATCTTGGTTAGCTTTAAGCGCTGAATATACTTCAGGATGTTTACTTATATAATCGTCTGCAAGATATGTGAATAGTGGAATTCGTACGGTAGCAAAACCACCAAAATTTGGCGAACGACGTTTATCCGGAATTGTAGCGTGATCTGAGAAGTACACCATAGCTTGTAAATTTAAATGCTTGGCAGCGTATTCCTGAATCTGCTGCAGAACATAGTCGGTATAGGCAATTGAATCAATATAGTTTGGAATCAAATCATAGGTATCAGGCTTACTGAATTTAGCAAATTCCTGTGGATATCGGTTAATGAAATTAAAATGATTGCCTTTGAGGTGAAAAACAATAAAGTTATTTTCATTAGCGTCAATCTGTTTTAAATAACCCAACAGGCTCTCGTCATATTGTACCTGATTGAGATGCAGCTTAGTCCATTCCGCAGTATCGGCAGTATTTGCTACCAGCGTTACTGCAGTATCGGCAGCACCGATATGGCTTTGATTACTGAACCATGAAATCTTAAAGCCGGCTTTACGCGCTATATCGACAAAGGAGCAGGATTCGTAAAACTTTTTATCATTATATTGGTTAACTTCGGTAAAAGCACGTTCCAAAGCAGGAACGGTTTGGTCTTTGCAGGCATAGGCGTTTTTATAGAGAAGGAAATTTTCCGAAACTTGTTTTGATTTCAGCCACGGCGTGGTATCCTGCGGATAATCACAGAAGGCGCTCATATAGTCGCGGGATTCTGATTCACCTATTACCAAAATGAACGTAGCCGGTTTTTCACAGAACGGTGTAGTTTGTGTTACATTGAGGTTGGCTACACGTTTGGCAAGGTTTGTTTTATATGATTTGGTTTGTTTAAGATAGTCTTTAACATCCAAGACTAATTCAATAAGACCTGTACGGATGAAAACACCTTTTTTAGTATTCCATAAATAATAGGTCAAAAATAGAGTTACCGCGATTATTATTGCCAAATTCGGCAACAGCGGAGCGGTGATTACTGTTTCCGAGGTTAGATTGAAATACAAGAAGCCTGCCAACAGAGCGATGTTAAGTATCGGAGTACCGATGCGTACAGCTAACGGCATAGATTTAAAATATTCGATAACCTCATTAGTATAGGTTTCGAAAATCATAGTAACGGCACCGGTGCTTACACAGGTTCCGTAAAGGAGATAATAGGAGGCCTGAAATAATGGCAGTGCCAGCAATATGTATTCCATTATAGAGATAAGTGATAAGGTGATGGCCGGAAAAATGTTAAAGGCTTGTACAAGCAGCTTTAAGGAAATAAGCCAGCCGATAATGTATAAGCCGAATACGGTGTCCAGATGAAAGCCGAAATCTGAGGATATTTTGTGGTAGGTAAGATAATAAAACAGCGGATATGCTGTTATCCAGGAAACACCTACCAAAAAGCTGAGCAGATATTGGGGCGAGAGTAAAGACTCGTTTACCAGATACATAGGTAATACAGCTAAAATAGCGCAAGGAATAAATCTGCGCAGCTGCAGGTATTCTGCTTTGTGGCCAAGGCCGTGGGAGCAGGTAACGTAAAACGCGTAAGAAAAGATATAAAGAACTATAGTAAATATTAGATAGTAAGACATAGTACACCTCGCAATTCTTATCTACTGTAGAATTATAGTCGATATTATAAGTTTTTGCAAATGCTACAGAGTATATGACTAAAGATCGTGATAATACAAGTTGGATTTATTTTGTGGTGATGTTATAATATACACAAATATTTTGGAGGATTTATATATGAGTTTCTCGATAATGCATATAGTTATAGCAAAAACATGGGGTGGCGGAGAGCAGTATGTTTATGATGTCTGTGCTGAAATGAAAAATCAAGGTATTACTTCATATGTTGTTGTAGACGAAAAGAATTTTCAATTTCAAAAGAAATATAAGGAAGTAGCTAATGTTTTGACTGCAAACTTGTATTTTGCTGCAGGCTTGCTGTCTGTGCGTAAAATAGCTAGGTGGATAGAAGAATACAATATTAAAATTTTGAATTGTCATAGTGGGCATGCGATGCTTTTGTGCATGTTTATAAAAAAATTATCATCGGTAAGATTGGTTATGTTTAAACATAATGCTTTACCTTCTAAACACGACTTTTATCATAATTTTCAACGCGGATTTGTAGATGCTTTCATATGTGTATCCCAATTAGTGTATAATTTACAGACAGATACCTTATCTGCTTTAGAAAAAGAAAAATATTATCTTATCTATAATGGTATTAACACAAAAAGATTTAACAAGTATAAAGAAAAAGAATTTAAAAATCATGGCAAATATATTCTCGGTTACGCAGGACGTATTGCTTCTGATAAGGGAATTGAAATAATTATAGAAGCTTTATCTATGCTAAAAGATAAGTATAATGATTTGTATTTGCATATTGCCGGTACTGATGAAAAAGGATATATTAATGGTTTGCGTAAGCTGATTGGTAAATTAAATCTTCAGGACAAAGTTGTTTTTTTAGGACATATAGATGATATGGAAAAATTTTATCGTTCTATTGATGTTTTGGTTGCTCCTTCGGTGGTAAAAGAATCATTTGGGTTAGTTTTATGTGAAGCAATTTATTGCGGATTACCGGTAATAGCAACCAATAGTGGTGCGCAAAGAGAAATTATAACCCAAAAGCAATATGGAACTGTTGTTGATAATCTTAATGCAGACAGTTTAGCAGAAGCAATTAGTGAAACTTATAAAAATAAAGAGAGAATTTGTATTAAAGGAGAGAACTACATTTCGCGTAATTTCAATATAGAAATTACAGCTAAAAAGTTGATAGAAGTTTACGAGTGCTTATAAGAAATAATTGCAGCAATTATCATGATTGTTGGTGAATAGTAAAAGAGGAGTATGTACATATGAAAAAGATTTTAGAAGAACCTTCTTGTTCGAATGAACATTCACAAAATGCGATACGTTCAAGTAATATTGAATTGTTGCGTATAATAGCTATGTTTATGGTTGTCCTAGGTCATTATTATGTTAAAGGTGGTTTTCCTGATGACAGCTTGATGAACGCAAGTAAGCTTGTTATGCAATTTTTAGGCTCGTGGAGCAAAATAGCTGTAGATATTTTTGTTATAATAAGCGGTTATTTCCTTGTTACACAAAAATTTCGCTGGAAAAAGATTTGGAAATTCTTTGGCTGTACTTATTTTTGGAGCTTAGCTACTTTATGCTTTGTATTGTTTGTCCTAAATCAAAATGTAGAAAAATCATTGATAATGAAGGCAGTAAATCCTATTACTCCGTTAAACTGGTTTGCAAGAGCCTATTTAGTTTTATACATTGCGTTTCCATTAATTAACAAGATGATAGAACGAATCAGCAAAACGCAGTTAGGTGTGATTATAGCAATATTTACGACAGCTTTTTATGTTATTCCCAGCATTAGAGGATTATCCCTAGGCGGATATTTGAATTCGTTTTTTATGTTTGCTGATATGTATTGTATTGGCGCTTATTTAAGGTTGTACTCAAATGATAAATTTGAAAGGACAATTGAATTTGTGGGGGGGATAAGTGCCGTTATATTTTATGCAATAATATTGGTATCGGATTACCTTGGTGGTTCTGATCCTTATTATGCAGATAAACACAATGTAATGTATCATGCGTTTGTCGGATGCAGTATATTGGGGTTACTGATGGCAGTAGCCTTATTTGTTGTGTTTAAAAATTGGCATTTGCCACACAATGCTATTATAAATTCTGTGGCAACAACTACATTTGCTGTTTATCTTATCCATGATAATGGTGTAATCAGTGCTTGGCTATGGAATGATATTGTAAGAGCAGGCAGATTTTATGATACGATTTTTCTTATTCCGCATATGATTTTGACGGCTGTGGCAATATTTTTTGTATGTTCAATGATGGAATTTATGCGAGAAAAAATTTTTTCTGTATTTAGTGGCTGTTTGAGTAGAAAATAATTTTGTTTCATTATATACTGAAGCAAATTAAAGGTGCAAAGGGTGCAATATCACAAATATGCAGTTTCAGCTTATAATAAGGCCGATACTGAGATTGAAAGTAAATTACTTTTGATGTACAATACTATAATAGAAATAATGAAACAATATTGCTTGCACAATAGAACTGGTATAAAAAAGTCAAGCATAATTATATCGAATTATATTAAATTCAAATAAGCGGGAGAAGCAAAAATATGAAACAACCATTGATTTCTGTGATTATACCGGTATATGGTGTAGAAAAATATGTAGCGCAGTGTCTAGAGTCTGTTATTAATCAGACATATAAAAATCTGGAGATTATTGTCGTTAATGATGGCACAAAGGATAGAAGTGCAGAGATTGCTAAGGAATATGCTGCTAAAGACAGTAGAATCAAAGTATATGACTTTCAAAATGGAGGTCTTAGCGTCGCAAGAAATAGAGGATTGGAAATAGCTACTGGTGATTATATTTCCTATATTGACAGTGATGATTGGCTTGATACAAAAATGTATGAAACTTTACTGGAAGCAGCAATGAAAAATGATGCTGATATGGTGAAGTGTGGAATAATCGAAACAAATGGCGTTACAGAAGAGAAGATTACTTTTAGTGATGTTAAAATAATAAAAAATGAGCAACATAAGGCTTTTGAAAATTATTTCAATGGAATGTTATGGACGTTAGCTTGGAACGGATTATATAAAAAAGAATTAGCTATGAAAGTAAAATTCCCTGATAATGTAGTACATGAGGACAATTACAGTTCCGGTATGTTTTTATATTTAGCTAAAAAAGTATTAGTAGTGCCGTTTTGTGGCAATTATTACAGATTTAATGATTCGGGCATAAGCAAGGGCGGAGTAAAAAAACCTCTTGATAAAATATTGGCAATAAGCAAATTAAAGAAGGATTTGCTTGCGTTAGGATTTACCGATAAAAAGCTTGATTGGAAATTGAGTGTTGAGTTTTATCATTTTGTACGTGGTTGGAATGATAATATGTATAGAGTAGTTGCAATGCATAAGGATTTGTATGATTATGTTATGAGTAATCTTGATGCCAGAAGAAAGCTTTCGTTTTGGTGGATGAGGCGGAAGAAGAAGGTTAGTTTGACAAAATAATTTGAGTAATTGAAGATTGTTGTTGAAGGAAAATTTGCGTGCTGAGTTTAATGGATATTGAATATTTTAAACATATGATTCATAATCAGCAGGTTGTAAGTTGTAATTAATGAACATTATTGTAACCGGCGGTGCCGGATTTATTGGAAGTAACTTTATATTTTATATGCTGTCAAAGCATCCTGCATACCGCATTATTTGCCTTGACAAGCTGACCTATGCAGGGAATCTTTCTACATTAAAGCCTGTGATGGACAAGCCGAACTTCCGCTTTGTGCAGGCAGATATTTGCGACAGAGAAGCGGTAGACAAAATCTTTGAGGAAGAACATCCTGATATTGTGGTGAACTTTGCTGCAGAATCACATGTAGACCGCAGCATTGAAAATCCCGGTATTTTCTTGCAGACTAACATTATGGGGGCTGCAACCTTGATGGATGCCAGCCGTAAATACGGCATCAGGCGTTATCATCAGATATCTACAGATGAGGTGTATGGAGATTTAACACTTTCTGCTGATGCTAAGCCGTTTACCGAAAAAGTTTTAATTCGGCCGAGCTCGCCTTACAGCAGCTCCAAGGCAAGTGCAGATTTACTGGTCATGGCTTATCACAGAACCTATGGCTTGCCGGTTTCTGTTTCGCGTTGCAGTAATAACTATGGTCCGTATCAGTTTCCGGAAAAACTGATTCCATTGATGATTGCGAACGCTTTGGCAGATAAGCCATTACCTGTGTATGGTGAAGGACTGAATGTACGCGATTGGCTTTATGTTGAAGACCACTGCAAGGCTATTGATTTGATTATTCATAAGGGCAGAGTAGGCGAAGTATATAATATCGGCGGTAATAATGAGATGCGTAATATTGATATTGTCAAGCTGATTTGCAAGGAGCTTGGCAAGCCGGAGAGCTTGATTACGCACGTAACTGACCGCAAAGGCCATGATATGCGTTACGCAATTGATCCGACTAAGATTCATAATGAGCTTGGCTGGCTGCCGGAAACAAAGTTTGCCGATGGTATTAAAAAGACCATTAAATGGTATCTTGAGAACCCAAAGTGGTGGAAGGATATCATTAATGGCGAGTATCAGAATTATTATGAGAAGATGTATGTAAACAGATAAGAAAAACGAGGGCAGCGTTGCTGACCTCGTTTGCACTATATGTACATAAGATTCTTTATGTATTTAGATTTTTCTTCAGCTCTTCCATCATTAATGCCAGCTTCATAAATTTGCTTGCTGAAATTATCCATAGTTGCGAGTCCTTCCATTTGATGGTACGGCAGATGCAAGTGCTTTTTACTGGGGTGGTTGAAACTATAGGCATTAGTCCAAATTTGTGGGTCAGGCTGTTACATGAGTGTGGGTCGACCTAGTCCGTAGTTGTTGGTGGACCTATTACAATATGTGGGTTGGGCTAGTCCGAATTTTGTGGTCGACCTAGTCCGTGCTATTGGGTTTCAATGGCTGGAGCGTATCGCTCCAGCCATTTTTGTCTTTAAAGAGTGAATTTATCATATTTGTTGAGACAATAAAGGATCCTGTTAGGTACTGTCAATAGTTTTGCGCAAATTTCTTCAGACATCCTAGCAGAAGTATAATTATATAAGTTTAACGGTTAGTGCACTTCATCGTTAAATATCAACTAGCTTCTGCTTTAGATACCTTTGCTTATTAAGTTAGCTGTTTTTAAGATATTTTTGCTTCGCAATACAGTTCTTCGGCAAGCATATCTGTTAGATGTTTCATGTTCAAGTAACGTTTTTTGCCCCAATCATTGCTGGCTATATAACGCAATCTTGCACATACAAGCATCAATGCTGATTCACCATCAGGAAACGTGCCAATCACTCTTGTGCGACGCTTTATTTCTCTGTTTACACGTTCAATAACGTTATTGGTACGTATACGCAGCCAATGCTCTGACGGAAAATCCATATAGGTTAAGGTTTCCTCTAAACCATTTTCTAGTTTGTCTGCAGCCTTGTTAAGTTTCATCTCACGTAATCTGGAAATTACTGATTTTGCCTTTTCTTTAGCTGCTGCTTTATTCTCCTGAGCATGAATTGCTTTGAGCATCTTGGCAACCTCCTTGACAGTTTTACGTGGAACTACAGAGAATATATTACGATACATATGCACCGTGCAGCGTTGGTATCTGGCATTTGGAAACACTTCACCTATGCTTTCTACCATGCCCAAATTCTTATCACCTATGATAAGTTTTACGCCGTCTAAGCCACGGCTTTTCAGCCATACAAAGAAATTTTTCCAGCTTTCAGTATCTTCTTTAAGGCCCTCGGCTGTACCTATAACTTCTCTGTATCCGTCTTCAGTGATGCCAATAGCAACTAATACAGAGGCGTTTTCAAAGGATCCACCCCAACATCTTTTTAGAAAAATACCGTCTACAAAGACATAGGGGTACTTTTCTGTAAGCTTCCTGGAGCGCCATTCTTCAATTTGAGCAAAGCATTTTTGATTCAGATTGCTAATGGTTCCGGCTGAAACCTTCTGTCCCCAGAGAATCTCTGTAATACTTTCAACACGACGCATAGAAACACCGGCAAGATACATTTCTACCAAGGCTTCTTCTACGGAGCATTCACGTCTTTGGTAGCGCTGAATAATAGCAGACTCAAAGGTAAGACCTTTTAATTTAGGCACTTTTAAAGTAACGTCACCAGCTTGAGTAGAGAATGATCTTTCGTAATGACCGGCACGATAACCTTTTCTTGTTTGCTCACGTGCGTAGCGTTCAGCTTGTACAAGTTTGTCAGCTTCTGCATCCAAAAGAGCATTGAGAGTTTCTTCTACACTATTTTTCACAATAGTTTTAAGTTCGTTATGGATAAATTGCTCGTTTAATTGTATAATGTTACCAGACATAGATTCTACCTTCTTTCATGTTTTGTGTGGTAACTTAATTGTAAGCAAAGGTAGTCTCTATGTCTATCTTTTTGAATTGAATTTGCGCAATTTATTATACGTTATCAAAAAATAATTTACTGATGCATCGGCAAAGCTATCAAAATCTTGATAAAGATGATATAATAATTGGTAACATTGTGACATGAGTGTAAAGAATCAGAGAGGAGGTCGATGACATGCCTAATCACCAAGCTTCAGAACAGATGCTGGGCTATTTGTATCAGGTGCGATATGCTTTAGCGCTATTGTTGGAAAATGATAACTCTGATTTTCAAATAAGTATTGAAAAATTTGATGATGTTGCGTTTAGTAAAGATGGTATGCCAAAGCAACTTATCCAGTTGAAACATCACATACAGCGACAAGGCAGTCTCACAGACGGAAGCACAGATTTATGGAGAACATTAAAAGTATGGATAGATGTAGTCTCTGATTCTCCTGATATTTTAGACGGAACAGAATTTCTTATTGTTACGACAGCAATTGCTCCAGATGGTACAGCTGCATCCTATCTAAAAAAGGGTAAAAATCGAAATGCGGAACGTGCATATGAGAAATTAAAGGATGTTTGCCTTAAATCAGAAAATAAAGATCACAAAAAATATTACGATTCTTTTTTGAAAACTGATGAAAGCACTATTAAGCATCTAATCAGCCAAATATGTGTTATTGATGGTGCGAGGGATATAATTGATGTTGAAAAGAATTTCAGAAAACAGATTCGGTATAGCTGTATTCCTAAGTATGAGAATCAAATTTGTGAACGCTTAGAGGGCTGGTGGTACAAAAAGGCGATTGAAGCCCTTTGTTCAGACACTCCAATATTTGTTACCCAAAGCCAAGTTAGATCGTTCATTGTATCTGTGAGTCAAGAGTATTCAGATGATAATTTACCAATAGATATTTTTGATATTGGCAATCTACAAGAGGATGATTTAAGCGCTAATGAAAAAATATTTTATGAGCAACTTAAACTGATTTGCCTTGGCAACCGTCGTATGCAAACTGCTTTAAGAGATTATTACCGTGCATTTAAGCAAAGAGCCAATTGGGTAAGAAATGATTTATTGTTTGTCAATGAACTGGAAAAATATGAGCAACGATTGATTGATGAATGGGAACATGCTTTTGCGGCTATGGAAGATGATTTGGCCGAATATAGTGGAGTTACAGAAGAAGAAAAAATTAAAGAAGGACGTAGACTTTTTTCTGAAATAGAAAAGAAAGATATCCGTATTCGTCCAAAATGCCAAGAGGCTTTTGTGATGCGAGGAAGTTACCATATGCTGGCTAATCAACTTAAAGTGGGTTGGCATATAGATTTCTATGATCGACTCAAAAGATTATTAGATACATAAGAGGGAGGCGATGTAAGTGAAAAGCTGGAATATGCGCTCACATGAAGTCGCATTTCTTCTCAATCCCGCTTTTTGTGGGAGAGTGTTGTATTCAACAATTAAAACTTATAATGAAAAAACGAGCAGAGCATTTCCATTTCCGCTGATTTATTTAGTCTTGCCTCTTGTTTTACATAAAGAGACAAGGATACATATAAATAGCAGGACGCAGTTGCAATTATGGGTTCAGCGATATCCACAGCTTTTAATTGATTTCCCCCAAAGAGCAAGGGAACTAGTCCCGATTACAAATGAATCAGTTGAATTCCTACTCCAAACAGGGAAAATTCTGCTGACACCCAATGGTGTATTAGAAATATCGCCAACTTCGAAAACATTAAGCAAAACAAAATTTGTTGATGATGAAATTTTGGAATGCCTCAAAAAAGCTGAACATATTGCCAAGTGGTTTGCAGCAGCAGGAAAAGTTGAGACAATATATATTGAGTTGGGGGTGAGACCATAATGCAGATACGTGAACTTGTACTTTATGGATATAACGGGGAAGTGCGTCACTTGCCTTTTGCGTTGGGGCAAGTAAATATTATTACTGGTAGATCAAAATCAGGAAAATCTGTGGTCGGTGATATTATTGATTATTGTTTGGGCGGCGACTCATGTAATATTGCAGACGGAGTAGTTCGTGATAATGTAGCATGGTATGGCTTGCTCCTGCAATTTGAACATGAACGTGTATTTGTTGCCCGTAAAAATCCAGATAAGGGTCAGCAAACAACAGGGGTTTGTTATATTGACATTGGGGAGAAAATTGAAGCTCCAGATAATTGTGATTTCTCATCTAATACAAATGTATCTGGGATTGAAGAATCATTGACTCGGCGAATTGGAATTTCAGAAAATTTAAACACACCACCTGAGGGGCAAAGCAGGCTACCCCTTGCAGCGAACATAAGACACGCGCTATATTATTGTTTTCAAGGTCAAGATGAGATTGCAGCAAAGAACTTTTTGTTTCATCATCAATTGGATGATTTCATCACGCAAGCGATCAAAGACACCATTCCTTATTTTTTGGGGGCCATTAGCGAAGAGGCTTTGGCATTAGAAAACGAAAGAAGTATCCTCAAACGCAAATTAACACTTGAGAAGCGCAAACTTGAAGAAAACCGGTTTTTAATGGGAGGCGGTTCTGAGAGGGCAATTTCGTTAATTGGCGAGGCTCGACAAGCTGGCCTTATTGATGCATCGACACAGATAGATTATCAGAACTATCGGGAGATGTATTCTGTTCTTCAAACTGCCATGAATTGGTCGCCTAGTATGATAGGTTCCAACAGTGGAATGGATCGGCTTACTTTCTTACAAAGTAAACTTCAGGAGATTCGAGATGAGTTTGACGAGATTGGAATCAGCCTTGATAATGCAAGAAAATTTGTCGGAGAAACCGCAGGATATTCCGGAGAGGCTCAACATCAGAAAATGCGCCTTGAATCTATAGGACTTTTTGAACAACTAAATTTCAATCCCGGAAAATGTCCATTATGTTCTGGAACGCTTGAACAGCCACTTCCTAGTGTGGAAATGATAAAAGCTTCTATCGTTAATTTGGATAAGTCAATAGCAAGTGTGACACGTGAGCAGCCAAAACTAAGAGCTTTTATTTCTGATTTGGAACGCGAACGTGAAAAGAAGCAGGAAGAGATTAAAGCATTAGAAGCAGAAATTGACGGGTTGTATCAGCAGGAAAGTGAAAGAGCTCGGCTAAGAGATATAAATGCACGAAGAGGAAAAGTAGTTGGACGAATTAGCCTTTGGGTTGAGAGTGTGGAAAATGATACAGAGTCAGAAAAGCAGGAACAAATTGTAAAAAGAATCGAAGATCGTATAAAAGAAATTGATGACATTCTTGATAGAGACTCTGTGGAGGAGCGCAAGCAGTCAGCTCTTTCTCGTATACAGGAAGATATGACGAAATGGGCCAAAGCGTTACAACTAGAACATAGTGACAATCCGTACAGGCTCGACTTGAATAAGGTAACTGTTGTTGTCGATAAGCCAGAAAGACCTGTACCACTTAAGCAGTTGGGAAGTGGTTCGAACTGGGTAGGAGTTCATCTTATTGCATACTTTGCCTTGCAGCGTTTTTTTGTTAACGCAAATCGACCAGTTCCAAGATTCTTATTCCTTGATCAACCGTCGCAAGTTTATTTTCCGTCTGAGCTAGATGAAAAACAGATAGACTGGAATGAAGTAAATAAAATGTACCAGTTTATAATTGACCGAACTAATGAACTTAACGGAAAACTACAAGTTATTGTTGTTGATCACGCTGACTTAAAAGAAGATTCATTTAGACAGTTTATTTGTGAAAACTGGTGGCCAATTGATAAAAACCTTGTGCCAAGCGATTGGTATGAAAACACATCGCAGCAATAATAGTTGAGGATTGTCGAAAGGTTACAAAGAATAAAGCTCTTGGGGGAGTAGACCCAAGAGCTTTATTCTTTGTAACGATTTGACATTGTATTCTACGCCAAGACGGTATAGATGAATAAAAGAGTAAAATTATATATTTCTAAATTGCAATAAGAATCTAAATTGCAATAAGAAGTTGCACACTTTTTGAAAATTAAGATGCATAGATCTTATCCAACTCAAAGTCAAACAGTTCATCTGGAGTTTTATATCCCAGAATCTTCCTTGGAAGTGAATTACACCAATCAGCGATAAAAATAATATCTTCGTAGCTATAATTGTCCATCCTCTTTCCTTTTCGGATGAATCTTCTGAGCAAACCATTATGGCGCTCATTACTGCCTCTTTCCCAAGAACTGTAAGGATGTGCGAAGTATATTTTTATAGAAGTGTCATTCTCTATTTGCGAGAGTTCTGCAAACTCGCTTCCATTATCGCTAGTAATTGTCTTAAACACCTGACTGAATTTAGTACCATAGTATTCCTTTAGGTAAGCAATGCCTTCGTTAACAGCAAAGGATGTTTTACTAGTTATTTTCAGTGCGATATACTTGCGTGTTATACGTTCCACAAGAGTCAACACCACGTTGTCACTCTTGCTTTTACTTCCTATAACAGTATCTATTTCCCAATGACCGAATTCATTGCGTTCATCCACATTAGAATCCCTCTCGTCTATGCTGCGACCCATATGCTTCAGATTTTTCTTTATGCTGCGGGTTGTTCTACGTCTTCTTACCTTTAATGGAAGGTCAATGTTGCGCAATCTAAGCAGCATGGAATCTACATAGTTATAGAGAGTCTTTACGCACACAATTTCTTTGAGAGGAAATAGATGATTGTCCAGGGCATAGCCATGGCAGGCATCCAAAGACCTGTGTTCTTGCAATACTTTTCGAACAGTCCAAGTAACAAAATTACTTGTAAGAAATCTTTTAGACTTGCAAATACTGTTGCTATGGCTAGCAATATAGGCACGTTGAGCACGAGCAGCTCCATATCTACCGGTATGAGGATGAGCAGCACGCTTGAGTTCATTCCTGATAGTATTTGGAGCACAGTTAAAATACTTTGCCAGCTGACGAAGAGAATACTGTTTAGAGCTGTCAGACAGAATTCCTTGTAATTCCCTGCGGTCTCCTAAAAAAACGTGTTTACCTTTTTGATGATTTGTGATATCTTTGGTGTAGTCCATTGTGATTACTCCTTAGTTAGTTTTTGTGTAGCAACTTAATCTTAACACAAAGGTATCACAATGGACTATTTTTTATTCAATTTTTCAGGTGTGCAATTTCATTATACAATGAGCCAATATCTTAAAAACAACTAACTTAATAAGCAAAGGTATCTAAAGCAGAAGCTAGTTGATATTTAACGGTGAAGTGCACTAACCGTTAAACTTATATAACTAAACTTCTGCTAGGATGTCTGAAAAAATTTGCGCAAAACTATTGACAGTACCAAGATGCATTCTAGAGTATAGCAGAACACCGCCAAACGAGCGCATACAGCGTGCATGGCGGTGTTTGTTGTTGACATTGTGATTAATTAAAAGAGGTTAATTGACTAATGCCAAAATCTTCCGTTCTTAATTATTTAAACATCAAAAGGTTTAACTTGTAATACTTGACTCTGTTGACAGTAGTAATTATCAAATGTTCTTTAGGCATTGACTCAAGGCGTATTTTTATAGTTTTTTGAGATTTGTCCGTCAGTTTTACTAGTTGAGCCATCGGAATACCTTGACCATAAAATAAAGCTGCCTGCAAGAGAATGTAGTAAATATTTTGCAGTAAATCATCATCACTGATAAATTTATCAACTTTAGCTCTGTATGTTTCCAACTGAGTCTCTTTGCGTTGAAGTACTGCAATTGTATCATTAAAAGTAGATAACAAGAGTCGCATAAAGCCAGTGACAAACGGAGTCATATCGCCTCTGTTTCTTTCACTGTCAGCTTCTTTGAAAAGAGCATAATAAGTTGCACGATTTTTTTTTATAAAAATAGATAACCTTAATGAAGCTAATGGGTGGAAGTGTTTAGATAGAAAATAAGAGGTAATAAATCTATCTGTTCTGCCATTACCATCATAAAAGGGATGGATATAAGCAAAAAAATAATGGAATATACTTACCCTGACAAGTAATGGAACGCTTTCATCGTTTAAAAGCTCTAAAGCATACTGCATTAAACTTATAATCCGTTCTTCAGGCATAACTCCTTGATGAATGGTTTTACCGGTGCCGGAATCAATATCAACAGAAGACTTTCGGAATAATTTACCGTCTAATTCGTTGTCAGGATTTTCTGCAATAACTTCAGCATGTGCAAAATCATCGTAAAAAGCTCTTACGTCTTCACATGTTTTGAATTTTATATCAGTTCTCCCCAGCAAATCTTCATACTTATGAATTACTGAAGTGAAACGTGCCGAACGTGGTGCAGTACCGTCAATGATATCACGCAATTCTTTCCTTGTGCTATGGATACCTTCTATTTCATTGGTAGATTTAACTTCTTCAAGTATAGACAATAACGTAAATTGATCTAACACTATTTTAGGCACAGAATGTATTACATACAACAGTGTTTCGTATGATTTGTATATCTGCTCCATGAGTAGCGCTATTTCTTGCGTGTAAATGAGAAATGCTGAATAAGTATTTTTGCGATTATATTCTTTGATGGGCATATCAAAATGTTGGGTAAAAGGTGCGGCATAGCGTTTGGAATACTCTAATTCATAGCCGTTTTCATTGGTATAATATACTTTTTTTAGTGGTTCATATTTCATATTTACTCCTAACGTCTTTGGTAAAAAGGGCTAATTTTCCAAAAGATACTAAACGTCTTTGGCAAAAAAGGCCGATTTTCCAAAAGACAGCTAACGTCTTTGGTAAAAAAGGCCGATTTTCCAAAAGACAATTAACGTCTTTGGTAAAAAAGGCTGATTTTCCAAAAGACAACTAAAATCTTGCGAATTGATGTACATACTGTAGAAAGAAGATGTTAACGGCATACTGTTTTCTCTCCTTTAATTATAATATTTGCTCCGGCAAAACACAACATAGGGTACTGAACAAAAAAGCAGTACACATAGCATACGGAAGATCAGGATACCGTAGGTATTACCAATTTTGTGCAAATTTCTGTAACCTACTTTACAAAATCTGCGCTATATACTTTTTCTGTGAGAAAACTGCAACTTTTTATTGACAGTTACAAAGAATTACTGTATTATCATGCACATAACTTAATAATGGGCGATGAAGAGAAGAGTAAATGTACGAGCCTGGCAAAGAGAGCCTTCGTGATGGTGCAAGAGGGAGCAGGTGGTGACATTGAAGATGGTCTTGGAGCCGATGGGCTGAGATGCATGCATTTAGGCCGTCCGGGTGCACCCGTTACAGTGCTGGAGTATTAAAGGGTAAACAATCCCTGCGTACTTGATGAGGTCCGTGTGGTGACATATGGATGAATTAGGGTGGTATCACGAAGCAACGCTTTCGTCCCTGTAGTTTTACAGGAACGGAAGCTTTTTTTATTGCTTATCCTCCTGTAGCAAGTCGAAAATCTA
Organism: uncultured Phascolarctobacterium sp.; assembly: GCA_934234275.1. Taxonomy (GTDB): domain Bacteria; phylum Bacillota; class Negativicutes; order Acidaminococcales; family Acidaminococcaceae; genus Phascolarctobacterium_A. The sequence continues at coordinate 2,567 of CAKQHU010000004.1, read as the reverse complement.
AGTTAGGAAATGTAGGAGGAACAAACAATGCCGATTAAAATCAATGACCATTTATCCGCTATCTGCCAACTGCAGGAGGAAGGAATTTTTACCATGACTGAGCAACGCGCGACAACGCAGCGTATTCGCCCGCTGAAGGTGTGCGTGCTGAACCTGATGCCGCTGAAGAAGCCGACAGAAATTCAACTGCTGCGTCTTTTGGGCAATTCTCCGCTGCAGATAGAGGTTGATTTCTGCCGTACTGTGAGCCGTGAAACTACGCATACCGACAATTCGTATCTTGACCGCGCTTATCTGGAGTTTGATGATATCAAGGACCGCTATTACGATGCATTCTTAATGACGGGCGCACCGGTAGAAACTATTCCCTTTGAGGCTGTTGATTACTGGAAAGAAATCGAAGCTTATCTGGACTGGGCAGAATATCACTGTTATTCTACGATGACACTTTGTTGGGGAGCGCAGGCTGCCTTGTACCATTATTACGGTGTTAACAAAACTGTTTTGCCGGCGAAGATGTTTGGCATCTTCCCCTATGGCCTGACAGTGAAGAATCATCCGCTGCTGCGTGGCTTTGACGATAGATACTTTATTCCTCAGTCACGTCATACTGCTGTTGATGATGATGCGATTGATGCCTGCAAGGCTCTGCAGGTGCTGTCACGTTCGGTAGAAAACGGTATCAACATCTGCGCTACCAAGGATTTGCGCCGCATTTTCGTTTTAGGTCATTTCGAATATGATCGCTATACCTTGGCTAATGAATATTTCCGTGATAAGAAAAAGAATTTGCCGATTGATTTACCGGAGTTCTACTTCCCTGATGGCGATACAACGCAGGAGCCTGTATTTAAATGGCGCAGCTACGCGCATCTGTTCTATATGAACTGGCTGAACATTGTTTACCAGGATACGCCGTATGATTTGCACGAGCTGGCACCGGCAAGCGGCAATAAGCTGGATAAGGCTTTGGGCGACTATAATAAAATTCTTTTGCAGCTGCAGCGCATGGGTGCCGCAATTCCTGCCAACCAATAATATAATGATAAATTGTTAAAGGAGCGATAGAAAATGAGTGATTTCAAGATTAATACAAAATGCTTAGTAGGCGGTTACAAACCGGGCAATGGTGAACCGCGCCAGATTCCTATTATCCAATCAACTACCTTTAAATATGACACAAGCGAGGCGATGGGCAAGCTATTCGACCTGGAGGCTACAGGCTATTTTTACTCCCGCCTGCAAAACCCGACCTGCGACTACGTAGCGGCAAAAATTGCGGAGCTGGAGGGTGGCGCTGCAGCAATGCTCACTTCCTCCGGACAGGCAGCGAACTTCTTTGCCCTGTTCAACATCTGCGAGGCAGGCAGCCACATCGTTGCTTCTTCTTCTATTTACGGCGGCAGCTATAATCTGATTGACGTAACGCTGGCAAAGATGGGTGTAACAGCGACCTTCGTTTCTCCCGATGCTACGGACGAGGAGCTGGACGCTGCTTTTCAGGACAACACCAAGGCAGTGTTTGGCGAAATTATTGCTAACCCCGCACTGACGGTGCTGGATATTGAAAAATTTGCCAACGCAGCACATCGTCATGGTGTGCCCTTGATCGTGGATAACACCTTTCCGACACCGATTAACTGCCGTCCTATTGAATGGGGTGCAGACATTGTAACGCATTCTACGACGAAGTATATGGATGGACATGCTGCCTGCCTGGGCGGTGCGATTATCGACGGCGGCAAGTTCGACTGGCTGGCGCATGCCGACAAGTTCCCCGGCCTGTGCGCACCTGATGAATCCTATCACGGTATCACCTACGCCGAAAAGTTTGGCAAGGAGGGTGCGTTTATTACGAAGGCAACGGCACAGCTGATGCGTGATTTCGGCGCTGTGCAGTCACCGCAAAGCGCGTTCATCCTGAATCTTGGCTTGGAATCGCTGCATGTGCGTATGCCGCGCCACGTAGAAAACGCTCAGGCTATAGCAGAATTTTTGGAACAGCAGCCGCAGGTGGAATATGTTAACTATCCCGGACTTAAGTCCAATAAATACTATGCTTTGGCGCAAAAATATCTTGGCAACGGCGGCTGCGGCGTAGTTTCCTTCAACCTGAAGGGAGGACGTAAGGCGGCGGAAGCCTTTATGAAGCGCTTGCAGCTTGCGGCAATCGAAACGCATGTTGCCGACGCGCGCACTTGCTGCCTGAACCCGGCAACTACAACGCATCGTCAGATGACGGATGAGCAGCTGGCAGTGGCAGGTATTCCTGCAGGCTTGGTGCGCCTGTCCTGCGGTTTGGAGGATAAGGAAGATTTGCTGGCAGATTTGCAGCAGGCTTTGGCAGGTATTACAGAATAAAGCGTGTCATTTTATAATAAAGTTTGAAGGCCGGTCCTGTGGGCCGGTCTTCTTTTTTACATAGTTATGCTATACTATTTGTTTACATCTTGCTTATTAAAGTGTACAATAAATGTAATCAAGTCTGGCAAAAAACAGATATTTTGCTTAGATAAAAGCTGTAATAAATGGAGGAAGGGGCTATGTGTATGGATTTGTTTAATGTA
>CAKQHU010000003.1 GCA_934234275.1 uncultured Phascolarctobacterium sp. | reverse complement strand
CTGATGGAGCTGGTTGATTTTCTGCATAATCCCGGCAAGTACAAGGATATCGGTGCCAACATGCCTAAGGGTGCTTTACTGGTAGGCCCTCCCGGTACAGGTAAAACCTTGCTGGCGCGTGCGGTAGCAGGTGAAGCTAAGGTGCCGTTCTTCAGCATCAGCGGCAGTGAATTTGTAGAAATGTTCGTCGGCATGGGCGCTGCCCGTGTGCGCGATTTGTTCAAGCAGGCGCAGGAAAAGGCACCTTGCATAGTATTTATCGATGAAATCGATGCCATCGGCAAACGCCGTGATAACGGCCAGTTCGGCGGAAATGATGAACGCGAGCAGACTTTGAATCAGCTGCTGAGCGAAATGGACGGCTTTGACGGCAGCAAGGGCGTAGTAATTTTGGCGGCTACCAACCGTCCGGAATCCTTGGACAAGGCGCTGCTGCGTCCGGGACGTTTTGACCGCCGTATTCCTGTTGAGCTGCCTGATTTGAAGGGCCGTGAGGCTATCCTGAAGGTTCATGCACGTAATGTGCATATGGCAGATAATATTGACTATGGCACGTTGGCGCGGGCAACAGCCGGAGCCAGCGGTGCAGAGCTCGCCAACATCATCAATGAAGGTGCGCTGCGTGCCGTAAAAATGCATCGTAACGTGGTGGAGCAGGAAGATCTGGAGGAATCCATTGAAACCGTTATCGCCGGTTACCAACGTAAGGGTGCGGTAATTTCTCCTGAAGAGAAAAAGGTTATTGCCTATCATGAAATCGGCCATGCACTTGTGGCTGCTATGCAGAAGCACAGTGCTCCGGTACACAAGATTACTATTATTCCGCGTACCAACGGCGCTTTGGGCTACACCATGCAGATCAGCGAAAATGACAGCGTGCTGATGACCAAGGAAGAGCTGTTCAACAAGATTGTAACCATGACCGGCGGCCGCAGTGCCGAGGAGGTTGTTTTCGGCAGCATTACCAGCGGCGCTTCCAATGATATTGAGCAGGCTACCAAGCTGGCACGCAGCATGGTAACACGTCTGGGCATGACGGAAGAATTTGACATGATGGCTACCGAGGTTATTGCCAACCGTTATCTGGGCGGCGACGCTGCCCTGCAGTGCAGTGAAGCGACGGCCGGCAAGATTGATGCCAAGGTTTTGGCGTTGATTAAGGAGGCGCACGAAAAGGCACGCACGATTTTGCAGGACAACAGAGATAAGCTTGATGTACTGGCACAGTACCTGCTGGAGAAGGAAACTATTACCGGTGAGCAGTTTATGGCTCTGCTGCAGCAGGAGCAGGCTAAAGAAAATGCTGAGGAGAAAACTCCGGAAGTATAACAATTACAAGCTTAAACGCAGTTACGTATTCCGTAAAACGGCAACGTGACTGCGTTGTTTTTTTGCAAGCGGCATTAATCGCAGAAAAAAATAAAAAAATTAAAATTAGCTATTGCTAACTGCAACAATATGTGCTACAATAATCGTGAAGTTAGTGATGGCTAACCAATGTATATCGTCCCTTCCTGATTTTGCATTGCAGCCTTGACCTTTGACCTTGACAATTTCCTTAAGTGCATTGGTTAGCTCCTCTACTTTTAAACAAGCTGCTATTTGCTTTTTAAGCAAATTCATATTTTCTCCTCCAAAAACAGACAGAACGCTGAAAATCCGTTAGGCAAGCGGGTTTCGGCGTTCTGTTTTGTTGTATCGGTACACTTTTGGTACACTTTTATATTTTGTCCAGCATTGCAGCAAGTGCATTATCTTGATTTTGGTATAAGTGCCCGTAAGTGTTCAGCGTGGTTTTTATATCATCGTGCCCCAGGCGCTCCGATACTGCTTTAATGTTAGCGCCGTTGTTTATCAGTAAACTAGCGTGACTGTGGCGCAGGTCATGCACTCTTATTATTTTTATACCAGCGCCAATAGCTGCCAGCTTCATAACATAGGCAAGGCGGTTTCTGTTCAAGCCAATAAAAATAGTATCCTGCTTCTGTGGTTCGTACAGTGTAGCTATATAGGCGTTTAGCACGGCACTAGCCTTGCAAGGAATAGTGACTGTTCGCCTTGACTTTGGTGTCTTTGGTGGCGCTACTGCATAGCCTGTTGCTGTGCGTGACAGTGTCTTTGTTACTGTTATGGTGTTGGCGCTGCCGTCATAGTCTGCCATTGTCAGCGCCAATAATTCACCTACACGCAAGCCACTATAAAAAAGCACTGTCAAGGCTGCTTTGTCCTGCAATGCCTGTACCTGTTCAATAGCTTTGTCAAATTCTTCTATCGTCCAATAGCCGGCGCTATCTGCCTTGCGCTTTCCAATACCGCCAGCAATGCAGGCAACATTTCTTGCAAGTCCGTAATATTTTACTGCGAAATTAAAAATTGCTGACAGCTGGCTGTGTATCCGACGGCAAGAAGTAGGCTTGTACTTTGTCAGCAGTTCATTTTGCCATTGCCGGACGTGCGCTGGCGTTATGCTGCCTATGTTGTCGAATCTCTGAAAAAACGGCAGTATGGAATGCTGAAAAAGTGAATCCTTGCTGATCACTGTGCTTTCTTTCAGCCTTGCCCGGCAATCAGCTATATATAATTCGTACAAGGCTTTAAAGCTCATGCAGCTTGCGCCGTGCTGCTGGTTCAGAAAATCTCTTTCGGCTGCCTTTGCATCCCTAGCGAATTTAAAGCCGCACTTTTTTTTGCGCCGTCGCTCTCCTTGCCAATCTTTGTAGCAGCAAGAAAAGTAATATTTGCCTGTGGCTTTGTCTTGATATACTGCCATAATAGTTCAGCTCCTTTGCGTATACCTCTAATAGTTCAGCTTTTGCCCCGTAGCGCCGTGTTTATGCTTTGCGGGTGTAATCATATAGGCTTGCTATTTTCAAGCGCTCTGCAGCGCTGCCATTGCAGCTATCACCGTGCTTTCACCGTGTAATTGAATTTATCGGCGCTCTTTCGGCGCTAAATGTGAAATTCAGCTATTTGAGTTTTGATTTCTTCTTCATTTCTCCGTGCTATCTCCGTGCTAAATTTTCGCTTTTCTCACCGCTTCGCTCGCCGCTTTGATTGCTTTTTCTCCTTTGTTCAAGTGTAATTCTCCTTGCTTCGTTCTCTAGGTTCGTTCTTGCTTCAAGCTCTTTGCTCGCTCTTTGTTCGTGGTCTTTAAGGTGTGGCGTTCCGGCACTCTTTCGAAGCTCTTTCGAAGCTCTTTCGAAGCTCTTTCGAAGCTCTTTCGAAGCTCTTTCGGAGTTCTTTCGGAGTTCGTGCAGCTATTTCTTCAATTCCCTTGTGCTGCAGTATATATATCATGCTTACCGAATAGCAAAGAAGTTCGGCTGTGCGTTCTGCTGTGCAGCCTTGTTCATAACGCATATAAAGCACTTGACGCGCTGCGTCATCGGTGACAAGGTCTAGCAAGCGCTTGTGTTCTTCCCGGCTTTGGCGGCACTCTGCCTTTTTCATCTGCATATAAGCTATATACTTATCTAGGTTCCGGTAGCTTCTCAATATAGGCACACTGGCTTTCTCCATTGCTGCCCAGGCAATGCGTTCCGTGAATGTCTTTTCTTCTTCCAGGCTCCAGCGCCAACTTTCCAGCCTGCTTTTGACTTCTGTTTCATTCATGGTGTCCCTTCTTTCTGAATATATTAAAATGCAGCTTTTTGCTGATTTCAATTTGTCTACCATTCTACCCTAAAGCGTGTTTTTTAGGGGTGCTGCTGCATTAATGGTAGTATGGGTAGTAGCAATGGTATTATCCGAAAGCCTTGCCCTGTCTAGGGTTCGGGGTTTATAATACCGAAAATACCCATAATACCCTAAAATTAGAGAGATATATATAATTATTAAAATAAGCGTAATTGCTTTTTGTGATATACGCTTTTTTATTTTTCCATACGTATATATATATTTATGGTATTATGGTTATTATGGTATTATGGACGGCTGAAAGCCTTGCTCTGTCTAGGTTTGTCATAATACCACCCATAATACCGATAATACCCTAAAAGGTTTTTTAGGCGTTTCTTAAATGAATTGACGAAAAATGTTCTTTGTTTATGGTTTCGGTATGCGTCCAGCGCCCGTCCGAACGTGCCATGATATAGCCTTTGTTTTTCCATGCATCAACAACGGAATTAAGGCTGTAGCCTTGCTTTGCAAGTTCTTCAGTAATGCGGGTTCTGTTAATTGCTATATAATCTGCAGTGATTTTTCCCCAGCAAGCGCCTGTAGCTGGCTTGTAATAACATTCCTTGCCGTCGCTGTTCTGCGTTTTCCGTGCGAAATAGTCTCCGTTGGCTGCTATAACGTCCATAATATAGCGGTAGGCACGTTCGGCGCTGTCTATTTCGGCAAGGCTCTTTGCAATTCCGGCAAGCTGCTTCAAGTCTAATACCTGCCTGCTGTCTTTGAAGATACATTCATCGGCGTATGCATCAGCCAGCGCAATCAGTGCAAGTGCAGCGCATTGTTTAGCGCTGCTGCCACTAAGTTCAAGCAAGGCTCTATGCAGTTCTTGAAAATCTTGCTGCAGCGTTTCGGCTGGTTTGCTGGCGATATGCTCAATAAAAGCACGTCCGGCGTTGCCGTAATGGGAATCTATGAAGTTCACTACTGCATTGCCGTTGCTTATTATCTGCTCCTTGCATTGCATTTCTATTACCCTGTTTTTAGTTCCGCCCCCGCTGTTGCTCTGTGTTATGGGTTCTTCACCTGTGAAGATGAAGCAGTTGCTCCAGGTCTTTTGCTCTTTCAGCGTGCTTTGCTGTGTAAGCCTTGCCCGGTCTTTTCCCTCTGTGAGCTGCATTATAAGTTTGTCATAGGTTTGGTTTTGGAAATTGGTATCAAGTTTGATTGTCTGCAGTTCATCAGCCAGCAACGGCAAGTCATGCAGCAGTGCAGCAGTGCCCATTAGTGCATTTGTTGTGCCGTTCAGCGTCAGCATATATTTTTCCGGGTTTCCCCAAATGCTGGCAGCTACTTTTAATGCCACTGTTTTTCCTGTACCTGTACCGCCCCATAAATGCAGCACAAACGGCAGCGCCTTAACCTTTGCAATCAGCACGCTGGCGAATGCAGCAGCTAATACAATTTGTAGATATAAGCTCTGTTTCCGCAACGGCGCTATATAGTCTGCCCATTCCTGCAGTGTGCCTTTGCTGTGTACCGCCCTTGCAAGTTCAGCGCCCTGTCCGTCATTGTCCAGCGTCAACGCTTCAGCATACGGAACAAAAACGCTGTCTACCCAGCCTAAGCGCTCTACAGATTGGATAATAGGTATTGTTTCGGCGTTGTTTGCAAGGCAAGTGCCTAAGTAGGTGACAAGCGCTGCTGACGTGTCGCTGGTAACGAAAATTCCCCGGTCTGCAAGCTCTATGATTTTGTTTTTGTTGCTTATCGTGGAACGTGGGAAAACGCATTTGCTCCACTGCGATTTTTCCCGGCGGAATGCAATCTGTATTTTTTCGGTGTCGGTTTCAATGTTACGCAGGACGGCAGCGGGCATAATGGGCATTTTGCAGGCGTAATCCTTTTTTACTATATCGCCTTGCTGCTTCAAGCGGTATATTCCTGCATCGTTGGCTATCCACTCCCCGCACGCCAGCGCCAACGGCTGCCCGGTAAAGCTGGTTTCATGCTCCGTGCTTTTGGCAGGTGTGGCGCTGTCTGCCTGGTAGGCTTTCCACGCCTGCCTAAAGCTTCTTGCAATGCGTAATGCCCGGGCACGATGTTCAAGCATTGCTAGTGTTTTTATTCTGTCAGCGCCGTTCTGCATCAATAATTGCTTAAAAATTTTCGGATCTAGAAGCGCTGCCACGTCCAGGCTATCAATATAGCTTTGTGTAAGTTCCGGCGCCCACTCATAGCCTGTTATTGCTTCAACCTTTCCACCTGCTGCGAAATAGTCTGCTATATCGCCCTTTTTGGGGCATTTTTCCCAAATATCCGGCAAGGCTAGTATTTTGCAGGCGTATTCTTTGAAAGCTGCAGCGTAGGCAGCGCCCTTTTCGTCATTGTCCGGAATAATGATTTTTAACTTGAATTTTTCAAGCGCTGCTTTATCTGCAGGCGTGAATTTTATTTCTTTCTGTGCTCCGGTTCTGCTGGTAGTTGCAAGCAGTCCATGTTTTGTCATAGCATCAACGCACTTTTCACCCTCTACGATGTAAAGCGGGGTTTCCGGCGCTGCTTCTGCCAGCTTGTCAAGATTATACAGTATAACGGCATCAGCAGGCTTTTTGTATTGCTTCTTGCCGTCTGCATCGGTGTGCTCAAACGTAAACTGCTTGTGTCCGTCTGCCCATTTACGACGGCGTTTCCGAAATTGTTCTTCACCATTCGGCAGGCGGTAAATGTGGTAATAATCTTCGGTGGGTGCTGCAGTCTTATAGTTGATTTGTTCCGGTTCTTCGTGCTTTGCTCCCAAACGGCGAAATTCCTTAAACAGTTCTGTTCCCCTAGCATTGCATTTTTGACAATACATTACCAGCGTTGCCCCTTTCTGCTTAATATATAAGTGCTCAGGCTTTCCGCATAATGGGCATGTAGCAACAGTTTCAGCGCCTTTTTGCTTTGCTCCCTGTAAGTATGGTCTGATATCTTCAAGCTCTAATTTTCCCATTCTACCCTCCATATAGAAAAATTTAAAAGCCTTGCTGCCACTATAGAAAGTTGCAACAAGGCTGCTTTTCTGCTATAATTTTAGTTGAAAATTATTCTGTGCAAGCCTGTTGACGTGTGGCAGCGTCGGCAGGCTCTTTCTTTTTTTGTGCTGTTTTTGCCATATATTTGGCGAATCGTAATATATAAGCTCTGTCTGCATCGTCAAGCATCCGCCACGCCTGCAGCAGTTCCAGCTCCTGTCCTGTGATGTTTTGGGGTGTTGGCAGCTTTCCGGCTGTGGCTTTTCGGCGCTGGCGCTTGCGTTCGTGGCGTACTCCGGCAACGTATCCGGCGCAGGCTGCTTCTAAAGCGGTTTCCCATTCAGCGCCCTGTGAACGCTTTGCAAGGTTCATGCAGTAAAATGCTGCAGGATAATAGGTTTCCTCTTTTATCCTGCAGGCAAGCGCTATTGTCGGCAGTTCTTCAGCATCTATCATATTATTTGCTCCTCTCTGTGCGGTTCGTAGAATCGTTTTTCAGCGCCCTGTTTTAGCCATGTATAGAATTATACCTGTTGCCCTTTTCATGCGCTCTGTGGGGCATTTGTGGCGCTGTGGCTGTGCTTGCTGTGGTGGTCGCAAGGCTTTTTCGGTCGATGTGTGGTTGTAAAACATTGGTAGCGGTTTCCGGCGCTGGGAACGTCCGGCAACTTTTATTTTTTCGCTTTGAGTTCTTGCGCTCTCTCCTTGCGTTCTTTTCTGCGACGTGCTTCACGTGAATTCGGGTTCAGCCATTCAGTTTGAAGATATGCAGTATTGGTATGCAGTCTTTTTTTGCTTGCCGGGGAAAATACAAACATTTTTTATTCCTCCTTTATGCTACAACGTCAACTACTTGACGGAAATAGCGCTCATTAATGCGTCCTGCCATAACAAATTTACCTTGCTCTTTCAGTTTGTTGTTCCACTCTCTAATCAGCTTATAAGCCATGCTTTGAGAGATATTAAGCGCTTCTGCCACGTCTTGCGCTGTTAAATAGATTGTTTTGGTTTCCATGTTGTTTTCCTCCATTCCTCGTATTCCTCTTCTAAGAGAAGTTCTTTGATAAGCAGTTCCAGCGCTTCAAGCGCCCCGCTCTGATATGCCAAGCGTGTTTTATTCTGTCTGTTCCGCAAAAAGCTTTGCTGCAGACTGAACAGACGCAAGGCAGCTTGCTGAAATATCTGCTCTTTGATTTGTTCCGCTTCACTCATTCTTAACGCCCCAGCGCTGCAAACTTTGCTGCTGCATTGGTCGCAACAAAAATAATCATCGCAAGCAGGTAAACGTAAAAGGCTGCTTTCGCATAATTGAAGCGCTTAACTGTTCTTGTGGTTCTCATTGCTTTATACCTCGTTTCGTATTTGTGTTAGGCTACAATTTCGCTAGGCGTGCAGTCTAAAGCGCTTGCAATTTTACCAACAGTAACGGGTTTAATCGGTTTCCCGCTCTGAATACGCTTAATAACAGCCTGACTAATATGCGCCTGTTCTAACAGTTCGCCTTGCGTAATCGCCTTGGTTGCCATGAGCAGCGCCAGCGCTGTCGGGTTGATTGTCAGCAACATTGTTTTCACCTCACTTTATAGCTTTTTTGTACTTGCAATATGTTTATAAAACAGATATAATTAGCAAAAAATATCTGTTTTATGGGTATATTATAACTATATCTCTGCTGGCAGTCAAGTGTAATTTGTGTACAAAAAAGAAAAATAATGATATATTTATCTAAAAAGGCGGTGTTTGTATGTCTTTCGGAGAAAATTTAAAGTATTATCGGAATTTAGCTAGGTATACACAAAAAGAATTAGCGCAGCTAGTAGATGTTGGTCTTTCAACTTATAACAAATATGAAAAAAATGAGTATCAACCAAAATTTGATACTCTGCTGAAAATTTGCGATATATTAGAAGTTTCGCCAAACGAATTACTAGGATATAAAAAGCAGCCTATAACTTTGAATAGCCTAGGTTTTGAAATCGTATCAGAAAACAATGACGGAACAACAACATTAAGAAGCAAAATTTATAAATATGATGAAAAATTTTCGGTAATAGCTGACAGCGCTATTTTTACATTAGAAAATAAATATATAGAAATAATTCTGCGTGATATAGAAAATCAATGCAATGAAGCTAGGAATTTAGCTTATGAAAATACTGATTATCAATTAGCGCAGCAATTATTAAAATATTTTAGCGTAGTGCAATTTAAAAAAGAAGATTGCACAATTGACGAAATCGCAAATTGTTCTGCTAATCAATATATTAAATTAGTTCAATCATTGCTTAATCCAATCTAAAAAAACTATCTTTACAAGCCGTCAGCGCTGACTAAGCAGTTCGGCAAGCGAACGGCAGGACGCTAGTAAGTTATCATAATCTATATTATCGGACGTAAAATATTATTTTTTGAGTTTATCCACGTTATACGCTGTTTAAATATGCAAGTTTTCTTGTATATTCTGCATATAATTATATAGTTTCTATACGCTTGTTCATTTTGACTTACTGTATATTAGTTGTATATGTAAACGTATTTTTATTATAGCCTTGCATAATCTGTCTGCTATGATATAATAACTACAGTTACATTCTAATAGTATAGGCGAATTGTAAACTGAAAAGGCTGCCTGTGTTGCGTATCAGCTCTGACGCAATAGCAGGCAGTCTTTTTTGGTGTAATTTTGGTACACTTTTACAAATAAGCTATATTCCCTTGTGTGTTTTGAAGTATATAAAGCTGTTATAGCTACTATATATAGTATGTATAGCTGAAAACATTGAAATTTCAATTCTCCTCCAAAAACAGACAGAACGCTGAAAATCCGTTAGGCAAGCGGGTTTCGGCGTTCTGTTTTGTTGTGTTGGCATTATTTTGGTACAGTTTTATATATTTTTTTGCTGCGGCGGAACTCGGTTTTCTAAGCGTAATTTTATTATGCAATTAAGGCTGTATTGCAGATTTTTATTTGCACAAAAGCGGCCTTAGCGTTATAATAATTTATTACTATTGTATGATTTTATTTTTATTTTGAGGTGGATTTTTATGAAAAACTGGAAGCTTATTCTGGCTATCCTCACGGCTAATGTCGTGCTGATGGCCGCAGGCTATACCATGCTCATTCCATTTTTGCCGATGTATCTGATGAACGAGCTGGGAGTGAGTGCGGATGATGTAAAAATGTGGAACGGCGCGATTTTTTCCATAACCTTTCTGATTGGCGGTATCATGGCGCCTATCTGGGGTAAAATGGCTGATACGCGCGGCAAAAAGATGATGGCGGTACGTGCGGGCGCAGGCCTGGCGCTGTCGTACTTTTTGGGCGGCATAGTAACTACGCCGGAGCAGATGTTCGGTGTGCGTGTGCTGCAGGGCTTTGCTGCCGGCTTGTGGAGTGCGTGCCTGGCTATTGCTACCAGTCTGGTGCCGATGGAAAAGCTGGGCGTGAGCTTGGGCATTATGCAGGCGGGACTGACCTGCGGCAATGTCATCGGACCGCTTGTCGGCGGTTCACTGGCAACACTGTTTGGCATGCGTGCTTCATTCTTCGTTGCAGGTGCGTTGCTGACGATTATTACGCTGGTATTTATGTTCTACATTCCCGAGCCGCCGAAGGCAGAGCCGCAAAAGCTTGCGGCCAAGCCGCAGGTACAGCTTTTACAGCAGCCTGTAATTCGTGAAACGCTGATTTATATTGCTGTAGCTCAGATGGTAATTCTGCTGATTCAGCCTATTTTGAGCCTTTATGTGGCAGAGCTGAATCATGGTGAGGGTAACATTATGTTTCTTTCCGGCGTGGCCTTTTCGCTTGTAGGCATTGCCAGCGCTATTACTGCTCCGAGCTGGGGACGCTTCGGGCAAGAGCACGGCTTTTATAAAGCGCTGTGTGCTGCTACGCTGCTTTCCGGTCTGATGAGTGCGGTGACGGCAATGCCGCAGACACTGCTTCTGTTCTGCGTCTGCAATTTTTGCTATGGCTTATGCTGTGCCGGTATTCAGCCTTCGCTGAGTGCGGTTTTGGCCAGCAATACATCTACCGACCAACGCGGACGCGTTTTTGGCTTTATGTTCAGTGCGCAGCAGTTCGGTTCCATGGTAGGTCCTGTACTTGGCGGAGCTATTGCTACATTTGCTCCGTTGCAAAGCCTTTTTGTAGTAGCCGGCGTTATTCTTTTTGGCATCAGTGCTTGCGTTTGGCTGCGTCATGGTCATGAGCAAAACATTATTGCGTAGACTGCTTTTAATGTTATAATTGCAGGTAATTTTCAGTAAATTAATCAGTAAAGAAAAACTCTGTAAGCCTTACAATATGAGGCTTGCAGAGTTTTTTCTTTTGCTTGCGATAAAAAAAGAAAATTGTACGTCACACAGATTTCACATATGTGACAAATAAAATTAGGCAGAAAATTCACGCATAGACTATAATCGGCCATGTGGAGGTGATGAAAATTAAGCTTAGAGGAGGCGTGAGCCTGGCGGAGCAGATCAGCTTCTACCGGCAGCTGGCGGTTATCCTGCGCAGCGGGCTGCCGTTGCTGAATGCGCTGCAGCTTTTGCAAAAGCATGGCAGCGCTAAGCAGATGCTGCTCTGCTACCGTCTGCAGCAAAGGCTGCGCCGTGGCAGCAGTCTGGCACAGGCCTTAGCAGCTGAAGCGGATTACGGCAAGCAGCTTACAGTTACTTTGGTGGCTGTGGGTGAGGAAAGCGGCGAGTTGGCTACGCTTTTAGAGCAGCTGGCAGACTATTACAGCCGTCAGCTTAAGCTGCGGCGTTTTGTGCAGAGGGCCGTAACTTATCCGGCATTTTTGCTGCTGGCCTCGGTTTGCGTGCTGCTGTTGTTCTTGCTGTATATTCTGCCGGTGCTGGCAGATACCTACAGTGCTATGGGCGTGTTGCCGATGGGTACATTAGCTTTGCTGCTGACGCTGAAGGATGCTTTGCTGCAGCAGCCGTTGGCGGCGCTTCTATGTACGGCAGCAGTAATAGGCATTCTGCTGCTAATGGGACGCAGGCTGCTGCGTTGGTTTTTACGCAGCCGGTTAAGCGGAAATTTTTATGGCCTTTTATTAGAAGTACGCTTTTGCAGATTGCTGGCTCTGCTTTTGGAAAGCGGTGTAGGCATAACAAGAGCGGTGGCGATTGTGACGGATACCATGGATGATGAGCGATACGCACAGCAACTGCGCCTGCTGAACAGCAGGCTGCAGCGCGGAGTTGCTATTGAGCAGGCTGCAGGTGAGGCGAAGGAGCTTTTTTCGCCGCTGATGCTGGAGCTTGTATGCGTGGGCGCATCTACAGGTTATCTGCCGCAAATGCTGCAGGAAGCAGTAACGGCCGGTGAGCAGCGTCTGCAGCAGCAGCTTGACAGGCTGCAGGAGCTGCTGGTGCCCTTGCTGCTTTTAGTGGCGGCGATTATCATAGCGGGAATCGTCTGCATAGTTATCGGTCCGCTATTTGAGATGCTTTCGGCAATGCCAGAGTAAATTTAGGAGGTGCGATTATGTTAAAAACAATGCGTAAACAGGGAGGCTTTACTTTAATCGAGGTAGTAGCAGCGGCGGCGCTGATTGGCATTATGGCTACCATGCTGCTGCCTTCGCTTTCCGGTGCTAACGACAGAGTGAAGAATGCCCGTCTGCAAAATGATCTGGTGACTATCGACCAGGCCATTCAGTTGTATAAGATGGATGCAGGCACGGTGCCGGCAGAGCTGACTACACTGGATAGCGAATATCTGGGCGGCAAGCTGGAATTCAAGGATGCCAAGGGCGAAGCCTTGACCTATACACCCAATACAGCTGACGGCACCTATACCCTCAGCGGCAAAAACAGCAAGGGTACAGCAGTAACCTCACCGGGCAGCAAAGCTAACGCCGGTGAACAATAAGGCAGCAGGCTATCTGCTGTTGGAGCTGCTGCTGGCGCTAGGGTGCCTGGGACTTGCGGCAGTAATGCTTTATCCCGGAAGCAAAACGCTGCAGCGGCAGTATTACAGGCAGCAGCTACGCTATACAGCATATCTTTTGGCGGCGGATATCAGACAGATGCAGCAGCAGACGCTGTTTCAGCCGGAAAATTATATGTATACGCTTAAAGTCAGTGACAAGGATAAGCATAGCTACAGAATTGAGCGCGCGCATAAAATCTGGAAGCGTGTAAGGCTCGATGCGGACATCAGTCTGACGTGCGAAAAAGCGATTAAGAATCTCAGCTATAATGAAAACGGCAATCCGACAGCCATTGGCGGTTACAGGCTGGAGCATAGGCAGTTGCCTGATATGTACTGCCAGCTGACGGTGCAGCCGGTTACAGGCAGGGTGTCGGTTTATGAAAAATAGCAGGGGCTTTTGCCTGGTACAGGAACTGGTGTGCTTCTGCCTGACGGCAGTACTGTTGGCGACAGCGATACAAGGCTTTTACCGCAGCAATTATCTGCTGAATGAAAGCCTTGAACTGCAGCAGGCGACGCAGGCCGCACAGCAGGTGCTGGCAGGCGAAGAATATAGCGGCCGCTTTGACGTGACGCAAAGGATTAGCGCAGGCAGCACAGAAGGTTTGGCGGTACAGGAGGTGCAGGCTGCTTATGGCAAGGTCAAGGTTAAGCTTATTCGTGCGCTGCCGACGGCAGAGAGGCTATCTGCTGACAGAGGTGCTGCTGGGATTACTTCTGGCAGTAGTGCTGGTGACATTGGTTTTTAAAGCAACAGGCACCGCCGGGCGCAGCTTTGACCGCCTGCAGGATGAGCTGCAGCTGCAGGAGGCCAGGCGTCACATTTTGGCGCAGCTGGAAAAGACAGTCTGCTATGATGCGCAGAGCGTGCGTCTGCAGGCAGACGGCAAAATAAGCTGCAGGATGCTTGAGGGGTGTAAGCAGGTGACTGTTTACAGTGATAAGCAGGGCATATACCAAAGGACGCGTACCAATAAGGGCACGGGTGTGAATCCGGTGTCGCTGGAGGGTGTGGGCGTTTTTGCATGGCAGGTGCGACGCTGTTCGCCGCAAATGCTGTGCGTAAGCTTCGATCTTTACCGTAACGGCAGAAGCATGCGGGTGACGCAGTATCTTATTTGTTATAGTGCGAGGATAACAGATGATGCATAGCGCAAAGGGCAGTATATCGCTTCCGTGCCTGCTGGCAGCGCTGCTGTTGGCGCTCAGCGCCCAGCTTTGCCTGCTTTATGCAGTCAAGGGCTATGAGGCGGAAAAGGATTTTTTACGGGGGCAGCAGCTGCGGCTGCTGTGCGGCTCCGTATTGCAGGCCATAGGTCAAAAACCGCAGCCTGCGGGTACGCAGGTTTGCTATGAGGGCGAGCTGCAGCCGGGCAACGAACCGGTAACAGTGACAAGCGAAAGCAGTTACAGCTCGGATGGGCAGATAGATTACCTGAAGGTGTCTGCCGTAGCCGCTAATCATGTTGGCGCAGTACAGCGGCTGCATAGGCTCAGGGTAAGCTTCTGTCCGGAGATGCGGAAGTTGGCAGCTAAGAGCGTTCTTGCGGGACGTTCGCTGACAGGAAGTGAATATCTGCAGCAGGCAGCGTTATATACAAGCACAGAAGAAGTAAGGCTGCCGCAGATTAGCTTCCTGGAGAATAAATGCGCTGCTTCGCTTAACAAAAGGACTACAGAGGAAAATGGCCTCAGCGCCCGCTTTTATTATCTTAGAAGCAGTAATTCGCTGCGTCTTGGCAGCAAAGGCCTGCAGGGTGCAACGCTGATAGCTGATAAGTTTTCGATAAATACGGCACCCGGTTCCTACTACCCGGACCGCATAGTGCTTATCAGTGAAGAGGGTGATATTACGTTGGGTGACGGTACTAAAATGGCAAAGGCGCTGCTGCTGGCGAAGGGAACGGTGACAATAGGCGCAGGCTGTCGGCTGAACGGCTTTGTCCTGGCGGACAAAATCGTGCTTAGGGGAACAGCAGACCTTACTCCTGATACAGGTGCTGTAGAAGCGATGCTGACACCGGCCTTCAATAAGCCGTAATTTTGTCAAACAAATTGCATAACCAAAAAAAGAACTAGCCGGAGCTTAGAAAGCTCTTGCTAGTTCTTTTGCATATTTTGCTTATTCGGCTGCAGGTTTTTTCTTATTGTGCGCCTGCATAACCTCTTCGATATCGCCGGATTTAATCCATTCCTCCAACGCTGTGGCCATTTCTGCTACTGCCGCTTCGATAGCGGTTTTATCCTCGCCCTGGAAGGCATGCAGTACATGGTTGACAACGGCCTTATTATTGCGTGCCGGATGGCCGATGCCGATTTTAAAGCGTGGGTAGGCATCGGTGCCCAAATGCTCGGTAATGGATTTGATGCCGTTGTGGCCGCCGGCGCTGCCCTTGCGGCGGATGCGCAGCTGGCCTACGGGCATATCCATATCATCCTGGATAACAGCGATATCATCCGGGTCGATGTGATAGAAGTTGGCGTAGGCACCTACGGCAACGCCGCTGAGGTTCATGTAGGTGGTAGGTTTGATGATGATGATTTTTTCGGGAGCGCGGTATTCTGCCATATAGGCACTGCGGTCCTCCTTGCCGAAGCTTACGCCAAGACGGCGTGCCAGCTCGTCAACTACCATAAAGCCGATGTTGTGACGGGTATTTTCGTATTCGCGGCCGATATTGCCAAGGCCGACAATTAATTTCATATTGTTGCTCCTTTTTATTTGTTAAGTTCTTCGATGGTGACAAATTCATATCCCTCTGCACGCAGACGGTCGATGATGAGGCCGACTGCCTCAATCGTCTGGTCGCGCGGTGCGGAGTTTTTGGGGCTGTCGCCGTCATGCAGCAGGACGATAGCACCGGGGGCTGCGTTCTCGCAGACTCTGTCGGCAATTACCTGCACGCCGGGATTAGTCCAGTCGCGGGGAATGATGCTCCAGTTTACTACCAGCATACCTGCATCATTGATAGCCTTGACAGTGCTCCAGTCCTTGAAGCCGTGCGGCGGACGCATATACTGCGGTGCAGTGCCGGTGATGCTCTGCAGCGTTTCCTTGCCGTAGGCGATGTTGGCGGCAGCTTCGCTGCTGCTGAGCTTAAGCAAATCCTTGTGATAGCCTGCATGCAGAGCAATCAGGTGTCCTTGTGTTTGGACGAGCTTTACTGTTTCCGGATGCTTGGCAGCGTTTTCGCCAACCATAAAGAAGGTGGCATGCACGTTCTTGGCTGCCAAAAGCTGGAGCAGCTTCTGGGTATAGGGCGGATAAGGGCCGTCATCAAAGGTGAGGGCAATGAGCTTGCGCCCGTGAGCGTTTTCCGCATGTGTTATAACCTTGCCGTAAAAGCTGTTGCCCGGAAGTACGGCGAGCAAGAGCAGCGCGCCTGCGAGCGCGAGGCTGATAGCGGCGCTTATAGCGGCAGTCTTTCTGCTGATTTTTTTGTATATCCCCAGCCACAGCAGCAGTACGCCGGCAAGGGAACAGATAATAAGAAGATAAATGATACGCATAATTACTCCAAATATTAAAGCCGGTAGTTTTGCCGGCTTTAATCATAACAAAAAGGCTTGCCAGAGGCAAGCCTTTTTATATTACGCTTAGTGTTTGGTATCGAATAATTGGCTTACAGACCAGTCATTGTAGATGCGCAGAATGGTTTCTGCCAGAATCGGCGCAATGGAGAGCACCTTAATTTTCGGGTGCTTTTTGGAAGGAGCCAGAGGAATGGTGTTGGTAACAACCAGCTCGGTGATATCGGATTGAGCAATGCGGGACAGCGCCGGATCGGTCAGGATCGGGTGAGTGCAGCATGCATATACTTCTTTAGCACCGAATTTCTTCAGAGCGCGTGCGCCTTCGGTCAGGGAGCCTGCGGTATCAACCATGTCGTCTACCATGATGCAGGTTTTGCCTTTAACGTCGCCGATCAGGTTCATAACCTCAGCAACGCCGGGTTCCGGACGACGTTTGTCGATGATAGCCAACGGTGCATTCAGCATTTCAGCGAAATTGCGGGCACGGCTTACGCCACCAAGGTCCGGAGAGATAACAACCATGTCTTCCAGATTCTTGGATTTAATGTATTCTGCCATCAGCGGGCCGCCGGGCATATGATCAAAGGGGATGTTGAAGAAGCCTTGAATTTGTGCAGCATGCAGGTCAATGGTTACTACACGGGTAATGCCTGCGGTTTCCAGCAGGTCTGCCATCAGCTTAGCAGTAATAGGCTCACGGCCGCGTGCTTTGCGGTCCTGGCGTGCATAGCCATAGTAAGGAATAACAGCAGTGATGTGGTTAGCGCTGGCGCGTTTGAAGGCATCAGCCATGATCAAAAGCTCCATTACGTTATCATTAACGATAGGGCCACAGGTAGGTTGTACAATGAAGATATCCTTGCCGCGTACGCTTTCGTTAATCATTACCTGAACTTCGCCGTTGTTGAAACGGTTAACTACAGAATCACCAACGGTGGTTCCGAGGTAAGCAGCGATTTCGCGTGCCAGATCAGGGTTTGCATTACCGGTAAATATTCTTAACTTATTCTCGTCAGACAACATGTCCAATCCCTCCAAAATTACCTTGTTTATAGTTTGCTTATACAGAAAGCAAAACTTTACTTAAATTTAATTATACACTATCGCGAGTTTTTTGTAAACTTTTTGACACAAATGTGACTATAAAAGCTTATTTACTTTCGTTACGGTATTTTTCGGCCCAGCCTTCAATATTTTTCTGGCGGGCACGTGCGATACCAAGAGCATTTTCGGGTACTTCTTTGGTAATGGTGCTGCCGGCACCGATGTAAGTATTGGCCTGTACAGTAACAGGAGCAACAAGGTTGGTGTTGCAGCCAACGAAGGCATTGTCACCGACAACAGTGCGATGCTTCTTCTTGCCGTCGTAGTTTACAGTGATACAGCCGCAGCCCATGTTAACACCGCTGCCGATGTCGCTGTCGCCGATGTAGGTGAGGTGAGGCAGCTTGGTGCCTTCGCCTACGTTGGAGTTTTTAACCTCTACATAGTTGCCGATTTTAACGTGGTCGCTGATAACGGTATCAGGACGCAGATGCACGTAAGGACCTGCGGTAACGTGATTCTTAACCTCGCAGTCATGGCCGTAGATGAATTGCAGATGGTTATCATTACCGATTTTTACATTAGTGAAGCGGGCATTAGGACCGATTTCGCAGTCCTCGCCGATTTCCGTGGTGCCCTCCAGCCAGGTGTAGGGATAGATAACGGTATCGCGGCCGATTTTTACGCTTGCTTCGATGAAGGTGCTGGCAGGATCCATAATGGTTACGCCTGCATCCATCAGCTTATCCAAAATGCGTTGGCGCATAACGCCTTCAGCAACGGAAAGCTGCTTGCGGGAGTTGATGCCCATAACCATATCGCTGTCGGCAGTGGAAATACCGCCAACCTTAGCGCCTGCTTCGTTGAGCTTTTGCAGTACGTCGGTCAGGTAATATTCGCCCTGCGCATTGTCGTTGGTCAAAGTAGCCAGTACGTCAAACATTTGCGGGCATTCCATGCAGTAAATACCGGTGTTGATTTCCTTGATAGCCTTCTGCTCTTCGGTAGCGTCCTTCTGCTCTACGATGCCCTGTACATTGCCGTTGGCATCGCGTACAATGCGGCCGTAGCCGAATGGGTCATCCATAATTGCCGTAAGTACGGTAGCAGCAGCGCCGCTTTCCTGATGTGCTTCGCAGAATTTTTTCAGTTCTTCGCCGTCCAGCAGCGGGGTGTCACCGCATAGGATGAGCGCAGTGCCGTGGAAGTCCTTCAGGGCATCGGCAGTCTGCATTACAGCGTGGCCGGTGCCAAGCTGCTCGGCCTGCAGGGCGATGGTTCCCTGATTGCCTACCATTGCTTCTACCAGCTCTGCCTCATGGCCTACGATAACAACCTTTTTGTCTGCGCCGGCAGCGCTTGCAGCGTCAATTACATGCTGCAGCATGGGTTTGCCGCCTACTTTGTGCAGTACCTTGGGGTATTTGCTGCGCATTCTTGTGCCTTTGCCTGCGGCGAGGATTATTGCTACTAATTCTGACATGTGAGTTCTTCCTTTCCTGGCAGTCTATAAGGCATCATCTTAAAATACCTTATAACCAGCCTGACGTATTCTATATTATTTATTTACTTCCAGTGTTACCTGCTGCTGTTCTTCATCTACGTTATGCAGGGTGAAGAAGGCAGTGTAATCTTCTACCAGCTTGCGTTCCGGTGCGGCCGTGGCAATTAAAAAGGCCTTGCCCACAACCTGAGCGCCTACCTCATGTGCCAGAGCAATCATGCCCTTGGCGGTGCCGCCGCCTTTCATAACATCATCCACAATCAGCACACGGTTGCCGGGCTGCAAAGCGCGCTTGGGCATGGCCATGTTTTGAATAACCTTGGTAGAGCCGCTGACATAATTGATGTTGACGGTGCTGCCTTCGGTAATATCACTGGTGTGACGGGCGATAACAAGAGGCACGTTAAAAGCACGCGCTGTCTGCATAGCCAGCGGAATGCCGCTGGTTTCAACCGTCATAATGCAGTCCGGTGCCAGCTCCTGCAGACGGAGCATAAAAATTTCACCCAGACGCACTACGGTTTCCGGATGGCAGAGAATGTCGGTAGTATAAAGCATACCGCCGGGCAAGATGCGGTCCGGAGAGGTGAGGCGGGCAGCAAGCTCTTCCAAGAAGGCTGCGTCGTCCTCCGGCAGGTGGCCGGGAATAAAGCGTACACCGCCGGCAGCGCCGGAAACGGTTTCTATCTTGCCGAGGCCGTAAAGCTCCAGACCGGATTTTACGGCTAAAACATCCTCACTGAGGGTGGATTTGGCGATAGCGAATTTTTTACAGAAATATGAAAATGAAAACAGCCGATATGGATGATCGGCTAAAAGTTTACTTAACGCTGCTACGCGTTCAATTCTTTTGGCTTTTACCATATGTAAGCGTCCTCCTTGCAAGTTCTAAGTCACTTGGTTTATCTATATCCATGCCGATACATGCATGACGGGTGATGATGGCTTTGCAGCGCATTTCCAGAAGTGCAGAGGTGCGTGCTTCCGCATCGGCCACTGTCAGACGATGGCACAGGAGCTTTAGCAAAAAGCCCCATCCGAGCCAGTTGCACAGCTTGAGCGGTGATTTGCGGCGGGCAAAGATTTCGCGTGCCTTTTGCTGGCCGCCGGGAATAATTTCTTTAGCCATCAGCATCATGTTGCCGCCGGTAAAGACACCGTCACGCAGCTTGCCGTAGGTACGCTTTGCATCGGGATAAGCGCTCAGGCAGGCATCCTTGGGGATGATGGGATAATAAAGCTGGCCTTCGGGGAAGGCGTTGCAGGCTGCAAGAAAGTCGCGTACTGCAAGTGGTGTCAGCAGCGGAATGTCGTCGCATACTCCCAGCAGCTTTTCGCTGGCATCAGGGCCTAAGGCTTCGGCGGCAACGGCGGCTGTAGCCGGCAGGTCGCCTGCGGCTTCACACAGCAGGACGTCGGCCGGTAATGTGCCCTCCAAAAGCGCCAAGGCTTCGGGGCGGGCAGCTACGACAATACGGCGGATGCGTCCGCTTCCCTGCAGGGCTGCGATGATATAGTCTATGAGGCGCTTATCGCCAAGCGGTGCCAGGCAGCGGTGTTCGGTGCCGGCGCAGTCCTTCAGCCAGGGACTGAGGCCGCCTGCTACAATAAAAGCATCTATATTAGCAGTTGTCATGCTTACGCCTTCTTCTGCGGCAGATGCTCGCTGAGAGAACGCATGAGGGTATGCTCGGCGTTTTCCAGATGGATACGGGCTGCGTATTGCGCACGTTCTACATCATGTGCGGCAATAGCTTCTACCAGATTGCGGTGTTCGTCCATGGTTTCCACTAAACGTCCCGGGTAGCTCATGGAACGGCCGCGGATAGTGGTCATCTGCTCGCGCAGGTTATTGATGATGCTGCGCAGACGCTCGTTGCGGCTGGCAGTGTATAACATATCGTGGAAAGCAGTATCTACTTCGACGATTTTATCCATATCGTTGTTGGCGATATGCTGGCCGATTTCAATAAGATAACCGTTAAGCTGCTCAAGCTCCTCATCAGTAATACGCTCAGCGGCCAGACCGGCAGCCAGAATATCAAGGCTGATACGGATTTCGTAAATTTCGGTGATATCCTTAATGGAAATATCGGCAACATAGGTACCGCGACGGGGAATCATAACAACGAAGCCTTCCAGCTCCAGCTTACGGATGGCTTCGCGCACGGGCGTACGGCTTACGCCCATTTCGTCAGCCAGCTGGATTTCCATGAGGCGTTCACCGGGGCTGAAGGTGCCGTCAATAATAGCTTGACGGATATTTTCACAGACAAGCTCACGCAGAGGCTTGTAGCTGTCTAGTTTTATAGGCTGCAAATGTCCGGACATATTAGTTTCTCCTTCCGATAGTTGTCGTAATAGCTGTTTCTACATCAAAATCTGTGAGTGCCTGCTGCACACGCTCGGCAGTTTCTTTGTCGGCGGTAAGGCCGAATACTGTCGGACCGCTGCCGCTCATAAGAGCGTAGTAGGCACCTGCTCCCAGCATAGCGGCCTTGATAGAGGCTATAACGGGGTGTGCCGGGATAGTTACTGTTTCTAAAACATTGCCCATGTAGGGAGCGATGGCCTTGCCGCCTTCGCGCAGATATGCTTCCAGCTGCCAGATGCAGGGTGCATGTACTACACGGCCGTGGTTGAAGTTTTGGTAAACCCAGGCGGTGGAAACTTCCAGTCCGCGGGGCTTGGCCAGTACCAGCCAGGTTTCGGGCATATCCTCCAGCTTGGTGAGGACTTCACCGCGTCCTGTTGCCAGCATGGTGCCGCCTTCGATGCAGAAGGGTATATCGCTGCCTAATTGTGCAGCGAGCTGCTCCAGCTCATAATTTTCCAGGTTAAGCTCCCAGTAACGGTTCAGACCGCGCAGAACTGCGGCTGCATCACTGCTGCCGCCTGCCAGACCTGCCGCCAGAAAAATTTTTTTGTTCAAGGCGATGTGAACGTTCGGAATAATATTGCAGTGACCTGCGAGCAGGGCGGCTGCTCTGTAGGCCAGGTTATCCGGACCGCAGCTGAGGTTGTGCAGATTAGAGCTGATCTGAATGCCGTTACCCTTGCTGATAACAACCTCGTCGCTCAGACCGACGCTCTGCATAATCATGCTTACCTCATGGTAGCCGTCCTCTCGCTTGCCGAGAATATCAAGTCCCAGATTTATTTTGGCGTATGCCGTTTCTTTTATTTGCTTCATTATAAGTTCACCTGCCTAATGTTGTATACAGTATTATTTTATACTGCTTATGCCTTCATAGCAAGAATTTTTTTCGAACGTTCGGGATTTTGCCGAGAAAAATATTTAGTAGTTGCCTTTCTGCGTTAAAGTGTTACAATATATACATAAAAAACATATTCAGAATATTTTGCTTGCAAAGGAGAATTTTATGAATCCCGCTTTGAAGAAGAAACTTTACCATTATGCTATGGTGACCTTGGCCTGTGCTATTATGGGCATTGCAATGAATACCTTTTACATGCCTAATAAGATGCTCAGCGGCGGCATTGGCGGCGTTGCCGTACTTGCCTATTATGTTGCCGGCCTGCCGATGGGTGCCACCAGCTTAATCTGCAACGTGCCGCTGTTCTTTTTGGCCTACAAGTATATGGACAGGGAATATACTGTCAGCGCGCTTTATGGTATTATTGCTTTTTCTGTATCTCTGGATTTCTTTCATTTTTTGTCAACCTATACTGTAGTGCATGACAAGCTGCTGGCCTGCATTGCCGGCGGCGTGCTTTACGGCATCGGCGCTGCGTGCATGTACCGTGTGGGCGGCTCCAGCGGCGGTACGGATATTATCGGCGCTATTATCCAGAAAAATTATTCTATCTCTATCAGTACAACCGGCTTTGCCTTCAACATCTGCCTGCTGCTGGCGAGCGTTTCCTTATTCGGTATTGAGCCGGTGCTGTATACTCTGCTTACCTTTTTTGTGATGACCAAAACCTGTAATGCGTTTACAACAGGCTTTGATTATAAAAAGAAGGTTATCATTATCAGTGAGCATCACGAGGAAATTGCGGAAGCGATTATTAAAATCGTCGGCCGCGGTGTTACCTATATCAGCGGCGAGGGCTGCTTTACGCATCGTCACCGTGAGCTGGTTTTTGTAGTCATCAAGCTGACGCAGCTGGCGAAGGTGCGCTCCATTGTGCGCGAGATTGACCCCAGTGCTTTTATGATTATCAGTGATGTTAACGATGTCTTTGGCCGTGGCTTTACGCTTAAGCCGTCCGGTCCTAACTTCCCCAGACCTAAATTCCCGGAGAAGCATGAATAAGCTTATACTTTCTTCCCCTGCCTGCTTGTGGGCAGGGGATTTTCTTTCACTATAAATACGAAAATATTTTTATAATATTACAGACATGTACGCTTAAAAGTGCTATAATAGAAACAAAGCCGATAGTAAAGGAGGAGAAGAAGTTGCAGCGTACTTATATTTCTATAGATTTAAAATCGTTTTATGCGTCGGTAGAATGTCGTGAGCGCGGACTTGATCCTTTGGATACTAATCTGGTAGTGGCGGATGAACGGCGGACGGATAAAACTATTTGTCTGGCGGTGACTCCGTCACTGAAAAGCTATGGCATTCCCGGGCGCGGGCGCTTGTTTGAAGTGAAGCAGCATGTACAGCGGATAAATGCCGCGCGGCGTTTTGCTGCTCCCGGCAGGCAGCTTTGCGGTTCGTCATGCTCCTATGCACAGCTGCAGGCCGAGCCGCAGCTGGCACTGGATTTTATTATTGCGCCGCCGCGGATGGCCTATTACATGGAATACAGCACGCGGATTTACGAAATTTATCTGCGTTATGTGGCACCGGAGGATATCATCGTCTATTCTGTGGACGAGGTGTTTATGGATGTAACGCAATATTTTGAGCTTTACGGCTTGACGGCGCGGGAACTGGCGATGCGTATTATTCTGGATGTTTTGCGTGAAACGGGTATTACCGCTACCGCAGGCATCGGCACCAATTTGTTTTTGGCGAAGGTAGCGATGGATGTGCGGGCGAAGCATATTGCGGCGGATGCCAACGGCGTGCGTATTGCGGAGCTGGACGAGCAGAGCTTCAGGCGTGAGCTGTGGCAGCACCGGCCGCTGACGGATTTCTGGCGCGTAGGCCGTGGCTACGCAAGCAAGCTGGAGGCCAGAGGCATATATACTATGGGTGATATAGCGCGCTGCTCGGTATATAATGAAGAGCTGCTGTACCGTCTTTTCGGTAAAAATGCGGAGCTTCTGATTGACCACGCCTGGGGCTGGGAGCCTTGTACGATTGCCGATGTGAAGGCCTACCGGCCGCAGGTCTGCAGCCTGAGCTCGGGGCAGGTGCTGCATCGTGCGTATGAATCGGCGGAGGCGCTTTTGGTGCTGCGCGAGATGGCGGATGCGTTGGCGCTGGAGCTGGTGAGCAAGGCGCTGGTGACCGACCAGATTGTGCTTACAGTGGGTTATGATATCGACAATTTGAAGCAGGGCAGCAGCTACCAAGGCGCGGTTAAGGTTGACCGTTACGGGCGCAGGGTGCCGCAGCATGCGCATGGCAGCTTTAATCTGGGGAGCTTTTCTTCTTCATCTAAACTGCTGGTGCAGGCGGCAGCGGATTTGTATGAGCGCATTACGGACAGCAATCTTTTGGTGCGGCGGCTGACATTGGCGGCGAATCATGTGCTTCCGGCGCAGGCTGCGGCAAAAAAGCAGGAACGGGAGCTGAGCCTGTTTGATTTCGGTGATGAGGCAGTGCAGCAGGCTGCAGGGCAGCGCGAAAACAGACTGCAGCAGGCACAGCTGGAGATTAAGCGGCGCTTTGGCAAGAATGCTGTGTTGAAGGGCATGAGCCTGCTTGACGGGGCAACAGCCAAGGAGCGCAACGAACAGATAGGAGGGCACAAGGCATGAGTGATAATTATGCGGATATCATCAATCTGCCGCATCATGTATCAAAAAGGCATCGGCAGATGCCGCTTACAGAGCGGGCGGCACAGTTTGCACCCTTCGCAGCGCTGGAGGGACACTCTGCTGCCGTAAGCAGTACGGCGCAGCGGGTGCGCCTGCAGATGGAGGAGCGGGAGAAGCAGCAAGCTGATTGGGAATGCTGAAAGCAGTTATACAAAAAAGAAGCTGCGGCACACAGGTGCCTGTCAGCTTCTTTTTGCTTAAGGTATATGGTTATAATTTAGATTTTAGCCTTGCCGCTTAAATCTGCCAGCGTAAAGTTGAACAGCTTATCATAATTTCTGCGGATGGCAACCTGCGCTGTCAGGTCATGCAGATTATATACTACGGACCATTGCGTCATGCTGGTTGCTTCTTCGGTTTCCGGCTGGCTGACCAGGGAAAGCAGGGACATAGCTTCAAAGGGCGTAAAGATGCTCTTTTTAAACTTTACAGCAGAATCCAGTACTGCAAAGCGGTCATAGGCGTGTCCCAATCCATGCATTTTGGGTGCCAGATAATGGTTGGCAACATAATTGGTATCGATAACGGTCATATCATCAATAGTATATTCCAAAACAACGTTTTTCCCGTCTGCATCGCTGAGCAGAAAATGGAAGTTGGCAGTTTCCATGGATGAATTCATATCATATTTTTCCAATAATGCTAAAGCTTCGTCTACATTGGCTGCCTTATCAAGCATCAGGCGCAGAGCAGCTGTTGTTGTAATCTGAGGCTTGCCGGTGCGTTGGTGCGTAGGCTTGCCGTCGAGCTTCAGCACGCTGACAGCAAGGCCCTTTTCGTTCATACCGTCCATAATCAGGTATGGCATTGCTACTGCTGCCGATAAATCACTCTTGCCGTCGCTGAGGCTGCCGATATCGTATCCTACCCAACCTGCATCTGCCATACCGATAGAGCGATAGCCGTCTTTAGGAGTGGTGCGTACCATTACGGCAGTCATTTTCATTTTATAGTCAAAGTTGCGCCCGTAGATAGGCTTGCCTTCTTCCGTGCGTCCGGCGAAGGCACTGCAGCCGGCATCAATAGCGCCCGGCGCCGGTTTAGCTGCGCCAAGAAGCTCCCTGCCGACGAAGGCCAGCATGGTGTCAACGCTGTTGACATTCTGCTGCAGCATTTTGTCCAGCTTATAGTCTGCCGTATAATCCATTACGTATAAACGCCCGTTATCCAAATCTTTAATGGTAGAAATTGATGCCTTTTGCGCTTTGTCGGTTACAGAGGCAGCAGGATTTTTAGCCATGATGCTGCTGCAGGGACACATAATAAGCGTTGCCATAAGTAAAGCGGTGATTGTTTTCATGCCGGAACCTCCTCTTGGGTTTTCATAATAAAATGTTAAAAGCTGTAGCTCAGGCCGCCGTACCAGCCGGAAAGCTTGTACAGACCGGTGCCGTCGTCGTTTTTGATTTTCAGATCCAGAACACGGTAGCCGGCGTTGGCGCTGAGGTTTTTACAAGGACTGTATTTTACGCCGATATCAAGGTCGTAGGTGTGTCCGCGGCCGCCTAAGGGTAAGCCGGAAAGCTCGCTGTAAAGCTGCAGTTGGTGTGCCTCATCAAGGTAATGCTTGCCGCCGATGCCGAAGGCAGGAGCGAACTGGTTCAGCTGCTTAGCATACTTTTTGTTAAGTGCCGGTACGGGGCTGCTGAACTGCAACGCAGTATCGAAGCGGTAACAG
This sequence comes from uncultured Phascolarctobacterium sp., assembly GCA_934234275.1. Classification (GTDB taxonomy): domain Bacteria; phylum Bacillota; class Negativicutes; order Acidaminococcales; family Acidaminococcaceae; genus Phascolarctobacterium_A. The sequence continues at coordinate 2,833 of CAKQHU010000003.1, read as the reverse complement.
CGCAGGCCTGCGAGCCAGTAGGCTGTGCCGTTTTCTGTTGTTTTGATGGGAGATAAGTAGTTAAAGGAAGCATAGTCCAGATTCAGCTTGGTGCGGCTGTCCGCCGGAATCAGGCTGCCTTTTGCAGGAATGTGGTGCGAGGCATAGCCTTTTTCGTGGATAGCTATGTAATCTACATACCAGTTTTTGCCGCTTAACCTGTATTCGGGTGCATTACCGTTTTTAATGTTGAGCGTATCGCGAAAATTACTGTAAGCGGCAGGCACAATTCCGTTAGATGTAAATTTCAGCTTAGGTGCATAATAACGCAGCTCCAGCTGCAGATCATCATCTGCTGTCTGTGCGCTTGCCAGAGCAGGCAGGAGCAGCAGAATTGTTGTGAAAAATGAGCTCTTGGACAGCATTCTCATCCCTCCCTTTCTTAAATTTTATTTTAGCAGAAAGTGGATAAAAATACTATAATTTTAACATAAATTTCTGATATATTACGATAGAGGAGATGTTTACTTGACTTTTTTTCAGAGCAGATTTACAGCAGACAGAAGCATTATGCTGGTAAAAAAGCCTGAACGGTGATTATTTCGGAAAAATCATCTGTAAAAAGTCTGCGATGTAAGATAAATCCATAATAATTTTCGGCAGGAATCGTCGGCGAAACAAAACAATATATAAGTTATGCCAAAAGGATATATTCCCTTAATGATATTATGCTATAATAAATGGGAATAATTCGGGAGCATTTTGCGGAAAAAATAGCTTGTTCTATTATTTTTGTAATAAAAGTAATTGACGCAAGTGTCAAAAATGTTATACTATATAAGGAACGAATAGTTTAGTGTTTTTTGTGTGCGACGAATCAGATTCCGGTGGAGAAAGAATAAATGTTAAGTGCTTATGGTTTTCCCTTTTTGCTTGCCGCTTTGGTGAGCTATATACTGACCCCTTATATTAAAACATTAGCCTTTAAAATCGGTGCGATTGACAAGCCCGATAACCGCAAGGTGCATAAGAAGATTATGCCTCGTCTTGGCGGTCTGGCTATCTATATTGCCTTTATGATTGCCGCAGTGGCAAGCTTGGAAATGACGAAAGATATTGTCGGCATTCTGCTTGGCGGCAGCGTGATTGCCATCGTAGGCGTACTGGATGACAAATATCAGCTGCCGGCAAAGGTTAAGCTGCTGGGGCAGATTTTTGCTGCCTGCGTACTTGTGGCCTTTGATATCCGTATCGAATGGCTGAACAATCCCTTCGGCGGCTATTTTTATCTTAATGAATGGTTTATTTCCGTACCGCTGACAATTTTCTGGGTTATCAGCTTTACGAACGTTGTCAACCTGATTGACGGCCTTGACGGTCTGGCAGCAGGCGTATCTGCTATCGCTTCGATGACGGTCATTCTGGTTGCGGTTCAGATGGGTTATTACCATATAGCTGTAATGACTGCGGCTCTGGCCGGCGGCATTATCGGCTTTATCCGCTATAATTTTAATCCCGCTACTATTTTCATGGGCGATACAGGCAGTATGTTCATCGGCTATATGCTGGCAGCTATTTCGGTTTACGGCGCAGTTAAGACTGCTGCTACCGTAGCGCTGATTGTACCGGCGATTGCACTGGGCCTGCCGATTATGGATACAGCCTTTGCGATTATGCGCCGCTACAGCAATGGCCGCCCAATTTTCCAGCCCGATAAGGGCCATTTGCATCACCGCCTGTTGGCGATGGGCATGAACCAGAAGCAGGCAGTTCTGCTGATGTATGCTATTACAGCCGTGCTCGGTATCGCAGCTGTGCTGTGGGCAGAGTTTGACGGCTTCTACGCCGCACTTATTATAGCGGTTATTATTACGGCAGTTGCCGTTGGTGCTAAGAAAATCGGTATTCTGAACGACAGATAAGGGGGAGGAAGAACCGTGGAGAAGATAAAGTTAATGACAGTTTTCGGCACTCGTCCGGAAGCCATCAAAATGTGCCCGCTGGTGCTGGCAATGCGTAAATATCCCGAATATATCCAGCCTATTGTGGCAGTTACCGCACAGCATCGCGAGATGCTTGATCAGGTACTGGATTTGTTTGGCATTACGCCTGATTATGATTTGAACATTATGTCGGCAGGTCAAACCCTGTATGATGTTACTACACGCGCGCTGATGGGCCTGAAATCCGTTATGGAGGAAGCAAAGCCCGATATGGTGCTGGTGCATGGTGACACCTCGACTACCTTTGCCGGTGCTCTGGCTGCCTTTTATGCGCAGATTCCCGTAGGCCATGTGGAAGCAGGCCTGCGTACCGGTAATAAATATTCTCCTTACCCGGAGGAAATGAACCGCAAGCTGACCGGTGCGATTGCCGATATGCATTTTGCGCCAACCTCTACCAGCAAGGCTAATCTGCTGAAGGAAAACATCTGCCCCGAGCAGATTCTGGTAACAGGCAACACTGTTATTGATGCTCTGCAGACTACGGTGAAGGAAGGCTACCGCTTTGAGGACGAGGAGTTCAACAAGGTATTTGCCAGCGGTCATCGTCTGATTCTGATGACTACCCACCGCCGTGAAAATCTGGGCGAGCCTATGCGTCATGTTTACCGCGCTTTGAAGAGCGTACTGGAAGCACATTCCGATGTGGAAGCAATCTTCCCGGTACACAAAAACCCCAAGGTGCGTGAAATCGTGCGCGAGGAGCTGGGACATTTAGACAGAGTACATCTGATTGAGCCTATGGAATATGAACCGTTTGCCAATCTGATGGCTAAGGTTGATATCGTGCTCACAGACAGCGGCGGAATTCAGGAGGAGGCTCCTGCCTTAGGCAAGCCGGTTCTGGTTCT
>CAKQHU010000002.1 GCA_934234275.1 uncultured Phascolarctobacterium sp. | reverse complement strand
CGGGTTGAAGCGCACGCCCTTGCCCTCGTGACGCGACGCAATCTTGATCAGTGCAGGCAGAATCTGCTTGCTGTCGATAGCGCCGGCAATAATTTCCTCACTGTCCACGCCGTTCATCAGGCTCATGACAGTGGTATTAGGGCCAACTGCCTCGCGGATGCTTGCCAGTGCGCCGGGTAGAGCGCCGTATTTTAAAGCGACAATCAAAAGGTCTACGCCCTTGGCCTCCTGCGGGCTCCACACCTGCGGATGGTAGGTTACGTTGTTGATGCTGCAGCCCTCGTCACGCAAACGAGCAGCACGGCTGCCTTCGGCGATAATGCCGAATCTGATATCGGGGAGCTTGCTCAGTCCCCAGATTATATAAGAGCCTACGGCTCCTGCTCCCAAAAGTGCGACAGATTTTATCTCCATGCTTATCACTCCTTATTGCTTGCAAACAAGCGCACCCGGCCGAAGCGGAATTTACTCCGCGCAGGCTGTAACGCTCATCGCAGTAAAGCTAATTATACACTATATATTATAGCATATCGGGGCGCATAAAAAAACAGCAGCGAAGTGCAAGGCACAAGCTGCTGTGAAGAACGGGTGAAATTTATAATATATATGGAATAAAATTGTTATGCTGTCAGCTTGGAGGCAAGCTCACGTACCTCTGCTTCCGAGAGCTTGGAGTGGCGTACGGTGAATTCGATGCTCATGCCGTCAGCCAGGAGGCCTTTGGCAAGTTCTATTCTGTTTGCCTGCTCTTTTTTCTCAGCTTCTTTTGCCACTGCTTCAGCCTTTTTGGCAGCATATTCTTCAACTGCCTTCGCTGCTGCTTCTGCCTTTCTTGCAGCATATTCCTCAATTACGTCAGTCATTTTTTCTTCGCCCTCCTTACTGTATTTCAAAAATTCCATGCGCTCGGCAAATTCTTGGTAATGTAAATTTTTAGGTTCTGTGCAGTATAAGTCCTGCATGAGCTTGCCCAGCGCTGTATCATCACGGCGCTGACTGTTGACATAAATAATATGCGAACCATCTTCAAAATCCCTAGCACTTTGCTTAATCATTCGTCTTATATCATATAGCGGCAAATTGTCGCGCAAGACATCATTCTCGGTGATAAAAATCACGTAGGTATCTGGTAGTTCTTCATAGAGCTTACTTGGCTGCAGAAAATGCGTATCAAGGATACTGCTGTAAAATCTGGCACGTCTTGCCGGAGCGCCTTCATCGCTTCTCTGCACCTCTACATTAAAATAACGTCCTTTGCTATCCTGTGCAAGGATGTCTAATTGCGAAGAATGTCCGTAAATATTTTGGATAAAGCTTTGTATCCTGACATTCCTCACCTTAATTTTATCATCTCCCAGAATAATGCGCAAGAAAACCTGCGCTGCTTCTTTGTTGTCATCAAGCATAAAATTCATAAACCTGTTGTTCATCATACATAGGCTGCGTATGACCTGCTTGATTTCACTTTCTTGACTTGCTTCTTTTGTTTGCATTACTTCAACTCCCTTCTTAACAAAAAACGCCCTATGTACTACTCAATAATACATAAGGCGTTCTCAATGACGCTGCGACGACCGTACTCTGGGCAGGCGTGCAAAATCTTATGGTCTTATATTATCAGATAATCGTGATAATGTCAAGAATAGTATGAAGATTTAGTATATTATGAAAGCACTTATTAAAAACCGTCCCATATATTATGATTAAGCGCCTTGTAAACAGCCTGCCAACTGCTTGCGTTTTGTTGACTATTATACTCCTAACAGTTCGCGCCGCGAACTCTTTCTGTTGAAGCTCGGCCACCGCTTACGGTATGCAAAAAAAGACCTGAAGCACAGATTACTCCGTACTTCAGGTCCTTAATTCTACAACCGTTCTACCGCAACCCTGCAACGCTTTTTATGAAAGGCTATCGCATAAGCATAGATATGCGTTCTTCCCTCATTGCGTAAGCGTTCGTCATAACGGCGCACCCTTATCTGTTCCAACGCCTTTTGGCAAGCACCATCCAGTTCGCCGAAGGCAGCTGCATACTTCACCTCTACCACAATTCCGGTATCAGGCTCATCCGTTTCCACAAGAATATCGCTAAAGCCGTCACCGGATTCCGCATTAGACAAAACAAGCCATTCCGGCTCACTGCGCAGCAACCCCAAAAGCAGACCATGATAAAAATTCTCCTTTTGCGCTGCCTTAGCCTTGGTGTCTAAAATGCTGATCATTCTGCTCATGATCAAATTCAGCTTCTTCTCTACCGCTGCAGCCTCACCACCCGCAAGTGCCCGGTGCAGCTCACCTGTCACAGAAGATTTACGCACCAGCTCATTATCAAACCATTCCTTAATCTTATGCAGAAAAACCTCGCGCACCTCTCTGTTCGGGAGCTTCAGCTTATATACGCCGTCAACAGATTTGCCGCTTGTTGTCAGATAACCTGTAGTAAAAAGCACGCTCCACAAATTATCAATCGAGCGGTCGAGCTCATCATATGTCAAATCAAGGCGCAGGCTCTTTTCTATACATTCGCCATCCAACAGCTGCTCCAATTCATTCTTAGTGTTTTTATCTGCCTTATGGACAAAATGCTGCACCAGCTCATTACCGCTGGTATTAACCCAAAAAGCCTCCGGTTGAGCAGCAGCATTAAAACGCAGCTTATTGGCATAATTTATCACATCCCAGGGACAGTAAATCTCTGCCTTGCCAAAGCGATAACCATCATACCATTCCCTCATAACGGTGGCATGTTTCTCGATAGCATAGTAATGCATCATCCTGTCAACCTCATCCGGTGTAAAGCCAAAATATTCCTCTGCTCCCTCATCAACTATTGTATTGATAATGAAGTTGTTCAATCCTGTAAAAATACTTTCCTTAGACACACGCAAGCAGCCTGTAAGCACCGCCCTGTATAAATAACTGTTAGTCTTCAGCGCCTTGCCCAAAAAAGTACGCAAAAGTGCTGCCATTTCCTTATAATAGCCTGCATGATAGGCCTTCGCCAGCGGCACATCATATTCATCAATCAGCACAACAACCTCTCGCTCGTAATGCTTTGCCAAAAGCTGTGTCAAAAGGCGCAAGCTATCCGCCAATGCTTCTCCCTGCAGTCCGCTGCACAATGCAGCGTAGGCAGCCAGCTCCTCCGGCAGCAGCTTGTCACTGGTCTTAAGCTCCTTATGTCGCAAAGCCTCCTGCTGCATCAGGCGTGACAAATTAGCCTCTGCATTGCTGTAGGCAAGCCCCTCCACATCCTTCAATGTCAAAAAGATTACAGGGAACTGCCCCTGGCATTGCTCGCACAAGGCCTTATCCTGCGCAATCCTGAGTCCGTCGAACAGACCGCTGTCTGCTCCCAGCTCATAAAAGCATTGCAGCATACTCATATTCAAGGTTTTACCAAAGCGTCTGGGGCGTGTAAACAGATTAACCTTGCCCATGCGCTTTTCCAAATCGCTGATAAGACCGGTCTTATCAATATAATAATACTGCTCCTTGCGAATTGTATCAAAAAATTCTACGCCTAATGGCAATCTGCGTTTCTCCACCTTTGTCCCCCCTACGCTAAAGTAATAAAGTCCTATCGTTCATTAAATCTAATGCTATTATATCATTTTAAAACAATAAATACCAGCAGACGAATAGTTGTGCTAACCACCGCTTGCGGTATGCAAAAAGCGTTCTACCGTAGTTTGGTAGAACGCCTTAGAAAAAACTGCTATTGCTATAAAACCGGTATGCTATTTTGCTCTTATCATCTTCCTTTCCTATTTATTCAAGCTGCTTATGCAGCATAATTATCGAACAGGCCCATCTCCGCATAAGAGCGGAACTTTTCCACCTCAGCGTCACTGTGTTTATTGCCAAGTCCCAATTCAATGCAGAGCATTCTGTAGTACTTGGGAGCAATACCACCCTTATATATCCATTGGTCATAAGAGTTTCTTAAGTGAAGATCACCTGCAATATGTCTGTATTTATAACCCAATCTGTTATTCACTATATATCTGGAAACCTGATAGCTCATTGTGAAGCCGCGATCCTTGCATTCAGCGACTAAAAGCTTAAATTCGTTTAATTCTGCACCTGTAATATAGTATTTAGAAATTGCCATGTTATCTACTTCCTTTCAAACTTTCGACGTTTCAGTTTCTCAACTGTTAAATTAATTATAATCTGTCAGATTAAAACCGACATGGTAAAAAAGGTGCGCTTTGACTTGCCGTCTGGTTCGCTAACCCCTTCACTTTATAAATCTGCAACGAAATACAAAATCCGGCACGAAACGGCAAAAATTTTTATGAAACACCCCCGGCAAATGTTGCGCTAATTTTGCGATAACTTGCTTTCTGTTTGCAAATAAGTTTTCATATGCTAAATAAAAGCTCCGCAAGACGCATAGAATAGGATAATTTCAAGAAAGCACTTGTCAAAAGCTGTTCGATATGTTATAGTAGACTTATCGCAACAGGCAAATCATTTGCCAAAAGCCTGCAAGCCTTGCGCCAAGCGCATTTTGCTTTTTGCAGAGGCGGAAAAATACCGCTGTTGTGAGTAAATCGGCTGTTTTTGCTATAAACAGCGTTTCGATTTTCCATTGTAGGGCTTTAAGCCCGCTCTGTGAGCCGTGTGCGAGCCACAGGGTTAAAGGCCTAGATTACCGCTAAAAACAACCCTCAGTCATCGCCTTCGGCGATGCCAGCTCCCTTGCAGGGAGCATATAAAAGTCTATATCTCCCCTGAAAGGGGAGGTGGATGCGAGCTTTGCGAGCAGACGGAAGGGTTGTGCCTGACCACCGTTTTCGGTATGCAAAAATACCTGAAGCCCGGATTTTACTCCGGACCTCAGGTATTTTCGTTTGCGTAAAATTATATTGTTATGTTCTTATGCTGTCAGCTAAAGCGCCGGTTACATTTAATTATAATTTTCCAAGCGTTAATCCTATTTCCCCAGCGCTGCCTTGCTTACCATCTCTTTAAAATACTCCAGGTTATTGCTGCTGATATATACAACCTTATTCTTCCTTTCATCCCTGCCGTTATTGATATTATTCTTCATCCTGTAATACAGCGTGTGCGAGCAATGCAGGGTGTTGAAGAAAACAATGTCGGCATTTCTCGTTATATTGATATCATAATTGACGTTATCAGAATCAAGATATTTAAAATCGGGATATAGCTCCTTAAGCCTGTTCTGCCACACCTGATGTCCGCCCATAATCAGTACATTGAGGTTTTTCAGCCTTCCCTGAACGTAGCTGTTGGGAAGAGCCGCACTCTCCTCTACCTCCTCTTCGGCAGTATCCAACGCATCCATTCTTTCCTCCGATCTTGCGTTAAGCTGCCGCAGCATCTCGTTGTCTTGCAATATTTCCTCCACCAGCTGTTTTTGCTCCTCTAATTCTGCCTGTAGCGCATCAATTTCCTTTGCCGAAGCATACTGCAAATGCTCATATTCAGCATGCAGCGTAGTAAGCTCACTCTGCTTCTGGTCTATGATGCCGCTCAAATCCGCATTCTTGGCCTTCAGCATGCGTATTGCTTCATCGCGCTGCGCTTCCTGCTTTCCGTCGGCAAAGCCTCCGCCGGTGTTAACAATATAGCTTATTTCCAACACAGGCATGTTTTCTTTGCCATCCATTTTCTTCATATAAGTTTCTTTTGCTGTAATCATAATTACACAACCTTTCTTGTATTTTTCATAAAAACCGGGGTTTCGGGAGAATTTTCTCCGGACGCAGAGTTGCTTTTATCCTCTTCCTTTCCTTCCTCCGCTACCGCCGATATCAAAAGTGTTGATTATCAGAATAATAACCAAAATCATAAGTCCGCACACAATCAACGGAGCGCAGAAATAAGCTATAACAAGAACGAAAGCAATTATTGGCAATTTTATCCAAATATCTCCATGCGTATATTCGTATTTTGTAGCCTCAAGCTTATTCATTTCATTATTATTGTATCGTCTTGTCCGCTCAGCCTCCTTTAATTGCTTCTGCCTTTTCTCAATCACATACCAACTCGGTCTGGTTCTTTCCAGCTCTCTTTTGTATGCCTTATCCGCCTCACATATTTCAATGATTTTATAAACGCAAAAGGCAATACCCAAAAATGTAAGAAATCCAAACATAACACCACCTCCCTATTTATTCAAGCTGCTTATGCAGCATAATTATCGAACAGACCCATCTCCGCATAAGAGCGGAACTTTTCTACCTCCGCATTACTGCGTCTATTACCCAGTCCCAATTCAATGCAGAGCATTCTGTAGTACTTCGGAGCAATGCCACCATTGTATACCCATTTATCATGGGATTTTCTTAAGTGAAGATCACCTGCAATATGACTGTATCTGTAACCCAATCTGTTATCCACTATGTATTTTGAAACCTGGTAGCTCGTCTTGAATCCGCGATTTCTGCAATCAGCGACTAAAAGTCTTAATTCCTTTAATTCTTCGTCAGCAATATAGTATTTTCCCATAATGTTCAACATCCTTTCGCTTCTTCTAAGTTTACTTTTTTCTTAACTGTTAAACTAATTATAAACTGTCAGGTTAAACCCGGCATGGAGAAAAAGGTGCGCAGTGCCTTGCAACTGCCTTGCTTTCCCCTTCACTTTATAAATCTGCGACGCAAAACAAAATCCGGCACAACACGGGAAAAAAATTTCAGGAAACACCCTTGGCAATTGCTGCACTAATTTTGCAGCAACGCTCTTTCTGTTTGAAAATATATTTATATATAGTCAACAAAATCCCCGCAATGCGTATAGAATGATATGACTTAAGGAAAGCACTTGTCAAAAGCTGTTCGATATGCTATAGTAAATTTATCGCAACAGGCAAATAATTTGCCAAAGCTCTGTAAGCTTTGCTACAAGGGCAAATGACCTGATTACCGCTTGCGGTTTTGTTACCCGATGTGGCGGAACCGGCAGACGCAAGGGACTTAAAGTTAAAGGCCAGACTACCGCTTGCGGTTTTGTTACTTTCTTAAAATCATTGCCATTACCACTATGGCTAGGCAAGAACGTTAAAGCCTGATTACCGTTTACGGTATTTAAAAAGACCTGAAGCCCGGTTTTCTCCGGACCTCAGGTCTTTTGCGTTGCAGAGCTTCTTTCTTCGATTTAAAGATTAATAATTATCACAGTCATCAGGATCGATGTCATCCATCGAATCAAACAGCTCCTCCATCTCATATTTTTTTGCATAGTCATTAATAATAAGGTCAACATATTCCGGCTTTATGCAATCATGCTTATCGAAATACGCAGCCTTAACAGGATTGAAAATTGCCTTTCTCACCGCATCCATATCAATATTACAGAACAAAAAGCTGCGGCACGCCTGCAGCTCCAAAATCTGCAGATAGTTTTCCATATCATCCAGTTCCTCATGTGCGAAGTGATTTGCGTAAGCCTGCGCCTTGCTCTCCGACAGCTTTTCCGGATGCTTCATGTCTTCCTTGATTACTGTTTCCCTTCTAGGCATCTGCCATACTTCCGTTTGGATTTCTTCCTTGTCTTCAGCTGCCATTTGGGCAAATGCCTTATCCACACCTGACTCAAACTCCTCCATTGAATGACATTCTACACACATTTCTTCCAAAGCCTTATTGAAATCCTCTTCCAGCTTTTGGTTCATCTTCTCGTGAAAATCAATTCTCATTACTATTAACTCCCTTTTTTTCTCACTCTTTATACTTTACCATTAAATTATACCCTGCCTATTGGCAATCATCATGGTAAAAATGGTGCGTACACGATTGCCTTTGCTGTTTTCTTCTACACACTATACATCTGCAAGGCAAAACAAAATCCGGCACAAAACGGCAAAAAAATCTTTAGGAAACACCCTCGGCAAATGTTGCGCTAATTTTACGATAACTTGCTTTTTGTTTGCAAATGTATTTTTATATGCTGAATAAAATCCTTGTAAGACGCATAGAATAGGATAATTTCAAGAAAGCACTTGTCAAAAGCTGTTCGATATGTTATAGTAGATTTATCACAACAGGCAAATCATTTGCCAAAAGTCTGCAAGCCTTGCGCCAAGCGCATTTTGCTTTTTGCAGAGGCGGAAAATACCGCTGTTGTGAGCAAATCGGCTGTTTTTGCTATAAACAGCGTTTCGATTTTCCATTGTAGGGCTTTAAGCCCGCTCTGTGAGCCGTGTGCGAGCCACAGGGTTAAAGGTCTAGATTACCGCTTGCGGTTTTGTTACATGAGAGAAATAGATAAACTGGAAATATTGGGAAGACTGTTAAAGGTCTAGATTACCGCTTGCGGTTTTGTTACCATCTTGCTGCCTTTGCTGTTGGCGGCGAATACACCTTTATCGTTAAAGGTCTAGATTACCGCTTGCGGTTTTGTTACTGTCCGGATTATAGTACCATAAAGATGGTTTGCTGGTTAAAGGTCTAGATTACCGCTTGCGGTTTTGTAACTCACGCCAGAAGATGTCACCGCAACGTTCGCAAGTTAGTTGAAGTTGCCGTCGAACGTTAAAAGCTTAATTACCGCTAAAAACAACCCTCAGTCATCGCCTGCGGCGATGCCAGCTCCCTTGCAGGGAGCATATAAAGTTAAGCGAACTTTTACTATATCTCCCCTGAAAGGGGAGGTGGATGCGAGCTTTGCGAGCAGACGGAAGGGTTGTGCTTGATTACCGCTTGCGGTTTTGTAACTTCTAACGATCATCGCCACTATAACCGCGCCCAGGCAGTTAAAGGCCTAGATTACCGCTTGCGGTTTTGTAATGCTAGGCAAGAACCGATAGCGGAAGCAACTCCATTAAGACGTTAAAGCCTCTGACCACCGTTTACGGTATTAAAAAAGACCTGAAGCCCGGATTTTACTCCGGACCTCAGGTCTTTTTTGTTGCCCAATATCAAATTTTCATAGTCACCCTCAGATTAAATGCATTTCCTCCCCCAGCAGCGTCTCCGCCTCCAGCCTTTGCGCATAGTCATTGATAATAATATCAACATATTCAGGCTTCACATCATCATTCTTGTCAAAATAGATACCCTTGACAGGATTGTAAATCGCTTGTCTTACCATATCCATGTCCATATCCTTAAACAAAAACCTGCTGCGCATCTGCATTTCCATAATTTGCAGGTATTTTTCCATAGCCTCCATTTCTTCACGCGCAAAATGATTGGCATATATCTGTGCTTTATAATTCGAGATTTTTTCAGGACGCTTCATATCATCTTCAATCACACGTTCCTTATCTTCCATATGCCACACCTTCGTTGCTATTTTCTCTATAAGTTCATCCCCGCTTTGTGACGTAGCTTCATCAACTGCGACATTAAATTCATCTGTTAAAATACCGCTGCTTACCTTGTTTAATTCCTCTTCCAGCTTTTTGCTCATCTTCTCGTAAAAATCAATTCTCATCAATATCAACATCCTTTCTTTGTATCAGTCTTATAATCAATGAATTAGGCGCCAAACACTATTGCAAAATTTTGTGCTTCAGCCTGCAAGCCTCCTTTAATAAATATATCTGCAAAAAATATATCCTAACGGCACATAATCCGAAAAAAGCAACAAAAAACAGCAGTCCTGCAGAAGCATATAACACCTCTGCCGGGCTGCTGTTGTCATTTTCAATTATAAAACGGCTGCGCTCTCTTTACTGCGCATGCTCACGCCTTTGCTGCCTGCTTACTTTTTAAGTAAGCAGCTTGCTTGCGCAATTCACAAATACCGCTCAAAATTTTTTCTTCAATCTCCCTGGGAGAATCACCTTTTTCGTGACGTGCATGGTTACTGCTATTGCGCGCCATGCGGATAACAGTATAGCTGTTGATAATATCTGCCAGCGCTTCATCATCCTGTAAATTGCTTGTAAGCTTGCCTGCTTTCATACCGCACTGCAAAAGATACCCGCGCGAAAGCTGCCTATAAGGCAACTTATCAATATTAAAGAGCCTGTATAATTGCTCCTCCTTGGCACTATTGAACAGCTTATTCAAAAGTGCCTTAAATTGTTTATTACCGGCTATATGCTGCGTCAGGTCAACATTTCTCCATGCATCGTCCTCTTCATCCATAGCAAGATATCTTTTCAACAGTCCTGCAAGGCCATCGTTATTGGCGATTATATCCTGATAGGTTATCTCATTGGCAAAAATCTGCTTAAGCTCGCTCAATGCCTTTCTAAAATCATCCTTATCAAAGGTAATAAAGTAGTTTTGAGCATCGATATCCTTTTGCAAATTCTCCAGCTGTTGCTCTACTTCCGCATCATCTGCAGTTTTATATTGCTTCAGAAGAGCAAGAGGCTGCTTCAGTGCGCGCTTAAAAAATACCTGTATATCCTCTCTTTTATCTACGTCCTTACCCCAAACACATAAAAGATAATTGGCAGCAGAAATCTCCTCGTTCTTCACCTTTTTGTTTATTTCCTTGGCGGTTGCTGCATCCAGAGTATAAAAGCCTTGCTTGGCAATAAATTCCGGCACACGTTCGGTATAAAGCGTCATCGCCTGCTGCAAATGCCCTTGCTTAACGCACCAGGTTATAATATCCAGATCATCATGTGCAGATAATACAGTTTTGTATGATTCCTTGATTGTAGGCAATAACACTTCAAAAAGCTTGTCATTAGCATCATAATTCCAACGCTCCTGATTGGTAAACGCCTGCATTTTTTCAGCCAGCAACGCACAGGCATCCTGCAGCTCACCATAACGGCACAGCTTGATGCTTTGGGCAAAATATCCCATAGCGTTCACCAGCTCATACAGCTCGCGGTTCAGACCGCATTCGGCTGTATAAGGCTTTTGCTCATAAATATCAATATTATAATAATCAGCCAGCTTTTCAACACTGCCATATTTGGCAAATTCCGTAGCACCCGCAACCAAATCAAAAAAGCGGTATACATCCTGCGAATCCTCTACAAAATTTATCTTTCTGTTAAATGAAAAATTCGAATACAAAATCCTGCCCATCTGCAGGCCGCTAAAGTTCAACAAACGCATAACTCCCAGCATCATCATGCTGGCATTACGCATACCGCCGGTCATATCCGCATGAATAGTTATATTACCGGCAGTACCTTGTTCCCTTTGGATTTTTTTTGCCTCAGACAGAATGATTGTGCCCATATTACCGATATCAGACAAAGATCTATCAATAGAATTGTTTTCATCATAATCAACAATGATTATATTTTCCGCCGGCACAATTTCTTTAATTCTGCTCGCAAAAAAATCCACTGTTGTCATATCGGTGCCTGTTAACTGCTTTTTGGTATCCTGTGAGGAAAAGAGAAAGATTTTGTCTATCTTCTGTGAGCGCTCCTGCAAATATGCAGCCAGCTCACGCACTGCCGATTCATTACTGTGCTCGGTCATAACATCTGCATCATTTATCCGATAACAGCTTGCCTTTTTGCTGCCATTGCTCAAAAAAAGTAATAAAAAATTCGTTTCTAAGGCGTTCATCGGTAACCTCCTTATCGGTCAAGGATTTTCTTCAATCCTTAAAACACTGGCATTTGTTCACGAGGGAAAAAGGTACGCAAATAATAATTCTTTTCAAACATCTGCGCACTATAGGTCAACAGGCCATTAGTGCTATGGCATCTGTCCGCCTCCCACAAATATTCATAGGCCTTTTGACGGAAGACTGGCGGTAAGCCAAAGTAGGCTTCTGCCACCGCACCGGTAATTGCAGCAAGTGTATCGCTGTCACCGCCTATAGAAATAACATTACGGATAGCATCCTCAAAATCAGTTGCCTCCAAAAAGGCCTCCAAAGCCTGCGGCACAGTGCCCTGGCAAGATCCATCAAAGCTGTAGCTGTCGCGAATTTCATCTATAGTAAAATCCAGCTTGTAATAATTTGCTTCGAGATGCTTCTTTATTTCTTCCTTGCTTGCGCCGCTGCGAGCTAAGAAAACAGCAACCGCAGTCGCCTCTGCTCCCTTCAGTCCTTCAGGATGATTATGGGTAACGCAGGTAACATCATTGCTCAATGCCTTTACCTCCGCCAAATCATTGCCTACCCAACCGCAGGCACTTACGCGCATTGCGGAACCATTGCCAAAGCTACCGTAGGCATGCATGTTTACATCAAACAGCCATTTACGAAAGCGTCCGCCATAGCCCGCATGTGGAAAGGCATTGCCAAATTTACGCATATAATAAACCGCACTGCTCTGCAGCTGATTGCGCAGCCTGCTGCTGTCGCAATTCATCAGCGCCGCCGCCACCGCCAGCGTCATTACGCTGTCATCGGTAATGTGATCAGCAGCAGTAAACAAATCAAAGTCCTTGCTCTTAAGATTATTCCATTCAAATCTTGAACCGACGATATCACCAACAATTGCACCTAACATTTCCAGCCTCCTGTCGATAGATAGCTATAAAACAAGCTCCTGTTATATTATTTATATATAAACAACTTATCTTTAATTATATCACACAGACTTTCCGTTGTCTGTTTAAACAATATTTTACTGATTGAAAAAGGCACCCGCAATTATTTGCAAGTGCCTTTTCAGCATATTTACTCGTATTTTATTTTCACCTGCCCCAGTCCCTGTCCCGTCAGGCGTCCCACGCCTGCAAAGACTGCGAACTCGCCCAGGCTGATGAACATCGCTCTGAATTCCGGCGGCAGCAGCGTCAGCTTATAGGTAAAGCTGCCCACAAAGCCGGTTACACCATGCTGCAGCGAAACATTCACCCTTTTGCTATTGCCATGCCAACGCTCCGGCAGTAAATAAGCAGCAGCAATTTCCTTGACCTTGTCTACGGCAAAATGATCTTCACCGCTAATTTTGTTCCAACGTTCTGCCAGCGAGCCGAAAACAAGCTCCGGCTTCGGCCAAGGGTAATCATGCTCAAAATAGCGGAAGGTTGTCGGCGACAAAAAATCCATGGTCAGCTGCGAAACAGGCGGCAACTCTGCGCATTGGCTTTCCAAATATTCCGTAGTCGTCAGGCCTGCCTGCGAATGCTCTCTTTGCGTGCGGTACACATCCTTAACCACAAAGGCAACGCTGCCTATCTGCAAACGGAAGCCGAGCTGCAAAAGCTGTAAAACAGCTTTTGCGCTGTCGCCCATAAGGCAGATGCGCCATCTTGCCTGCGTGCCCGCCTGCAGCTGGTATGTCATTTTCTGTGCGGACTGCTCCAGCTGCAAATGCCCTAAGGAAAAGCATTTATTGGCAGCATCGTGCATTCTCGCGCTCAGCTCGGAATCCAGCGAACGGATGCTGTTAAGAAAGGCTGCATGCAGCAGACGCCCGTGACTCACGGGCAGTCTGCCTGCATTTTGTGCCTGTAAATCAAGAACAACGGCGACAAGAATCATGGCTTCTTCACCACTTCGGCAATGCTCGGAAGCGGAATGCGATAATTAGCCAGAGTTTTATCTTTAGGTTCGTTGATATTCATATAAGCAGTTTTCTTTTCCCATTCGGTATCCTTAAGATGTCCTTCGTCCATAATCATGGACAGCTCTTCCATTCTTTCTTTATAAAGCTTAAAGGATGCAGATGTAAGCATTTTCTGCATATATTTTTGGAAAACATTAATATATTCCTGCTTTTCCTTCTGCTCCATGCCACTGTCAAAACCTGCTTCCGAAAACAAGCTGGTATAGTAAGCATCGTTCTGCAGATGCAGCTCTGCCTTAAGATGTACGCTGCCCAAACCGATAGATTTGCCCATGCCCAGCTTATAAGCAGATTTACCGTCATCACCCAAAGACAGCACCTGAGCTAAAGCACCAAGCTCTACTGCCGAAAGCTTTTCAAAACGGATTCTGCCTATAAAGGTATGTCCAGGCTTTAACGGAGCAATTTCTTTGGTTACATTGATATTTTGATTCTTATCAGTCTTACTCTTGCGCCAGTCACATGTTTTATGCCAATACAGCTTATAGCCACGAATTTTGCTTGAAGAATTCCAAAACGCAGCTTTACCATTCTGCGTTTCCAGATAGTTTTGGAAAGAGGTCGGATTGGCGCCCAATAAAGGAATGGCTCTGTCTTTGTTATCGAAGCTTGCCTTATCCTGCAAATAAAGATTTTCAAAGAATACTCTGCTGCCCCAGCTATCCTTGTTGCCAAACATAGCTGCCGTAAAATCTACAACTGCACTATTCACTTTGACAGGAATATGCTCACCGATACTCTTTTTATAGGGAATTCTATACAACGGACCTGAGCCAAAATGTCTTACGATATTGTCGTCAGCTACATAAAAGCAGGGTACAACAAAATCATAACGTGCAGCACCTTCAAGGATTTTGGCTTTACTGTCTCCGGCTTTCCACAAACTCTTATTGATATTGCCAAATTCATCAAACAGTCTGAACTCCGGATTAGTCTTATTACCGTTCTTATCAGCATAATAGCTCAGCAAAATCTTCTCCGGTACTTCCAGCCTTACAGACCATTGTGCACCGGTAAACTGATAATAATGCTTTTTGCTGTTCATAGTGCCTGTAAACACATCTACTGTTGTATTATTCCATTCAATAGTACTTACTGTGCGCTTGGCTTCTCTTTCGTCCTTAATACGTTTAAAGGTTGCAGGACAAATATAGTAATTTTTACCCTGACGCACAAGAAAACCGGGCTTACTGCTGGGAACATCAATATTCCTTTCGGGATCCTTAGCAGTCATTTCTTTTTTATAGGCTTCGCTCAAAGGCTTAAACGGTGAAGCAAAGGTTCTGTAGTATAAATACTTATCCGTCACATCGCCGTCATCACCTGTACGCATCGTACCATTGGTAAGAATCTTAAAATAGTTTTTGATTGCACCACGCAGGCTGCTGCCGGGAATCAGATAATTAACACCATCCGAGAAGAATTTATCCTTGCCATTATTAATGAAGAAAGGTGTAATATTTTCCACTTTAATTTCAAAATAACCGCTATATTTTGCTTCCTCACCTGTAAGGAATTCTTTGTAAGCCTGTTGCTCTTCACCTGTGTTAAGTTTTTCACTGAACGGAGAGCTGACAACAACATCATTAAGCTTAACAAAGTTATAAGGAGCTGTCGGAGTTCCTTTCGGAACTTTAGGAGCATTAAGCGATTGACGATTATTGCCAAATCCTCTGCTGCCGGCAGAAGTATTGCCTCTGCCGCTCGGACTGATGCTTGCACGTTGAGTCGGTCTGGGCGCTTGTGCTTTCAGTTCCGTTTTCATATCAGTTCCGGATTGCTCAGCTTTCTTTTTCGCTGCTAATAATGGATTAAAACCCATCACTCATCCCTCCCATCTGCCGGCACAATATCAAGCCAGCGGTAATACGCATAGCCTGCCTGCCCAGTTTTTTCGTCGAACTGTACATAGCTGCGTGTGAGCAGCTTGTATTCGTCGGCCTGCTCTGCTACCGGCAGCACCAGGCGGATTTTGCGGCCTGCTTCCCACAGCTCTGCAAAGCCTTGGGGTGCAGCGCCTGCTACCCTATGACCGAAAAACTGCGAAGCACTGTCTACTGTCGTCAGCTTTTCACTGCCTGCAACATCATTGATATATTGCAGATAAAAGCCTGCGCCCTGCTTTTGCAGGTAAACCTCTTCCTCCGCATTGAACACACGCAGCTGCACAAGATATTTTTCCTCCAACACCGCACCATCGGCAAAAGTAAATTTGCCTGCCTCATAATAACCGAAGCGCACGCAGTTGACGAAATGTGCAACAACCTTATATTTAGCGCCCTGCAGCAGCTTCAGCGCCTCTGCTGGCTGAACATGCTGCTTGATTGCAATAGCAGCGTTGCGTTCACCCAACGCCTTTTCCACACCAAAAATCTTTTCCTTATCCATTCAGCTCACCTACCAATGCCTGTACACAAGCCTCCAGCTCGTCTTTATTACCTGTCAGCGTAAAGCCGTTCTTGTTTTCCATCGTATAAGTATTGCCTGCATAATCAATCTGGCAATGCACTCCGCGCAGCACACCGCGGCCAACGCCTCTGCCGCTGCCGATGTTCATATTGCCAAGCCACAAATCCTTCAGCAGAAGCAGCATCAGGCCGGCCTCGGCCTTGCTGCAGTTTTTCAGGCAGGCTTTGAGAGTAACCGTCTTTTCATCTAGCTTTTGCTGCCATACAGGCTCTTCGCAGAAAAGCGCACTGTCAATCGTGCTGCCGGTAAAGCGGTCAATACGGTTGCGTGTCTGGCGCATAGCGGACAATTTCTTGGTAGAAATATAGGTTTCATCCACCAGCAGCTTGCTGCGCTTACCGCTTTGCTTTTCACCGTCATTGGCAAAGCCGAAAATCTCCTGCAGTTTGCGCTGTGCTGCCTGCAAATCGTTGCCTGTGAGCGCCAGCAGAATTTTGAATGCTCTGCTGCGCAGAACGCCCTTCCAGCTGGTGCCGGGGATGACATAATCCTCACCGCTCTTAAGCTGTACGGCAGAAAGAGTTGCTTCCTCCTTATCCTGCTTGCTCTCATCAACATCAAAGTTGCGGACCAGCAGCGCACCCTGCAGCGCACAGCCAACCTCCAGATAGAAGTTTTCCGCTGCCTTGGCTGCTTCGGCCTTACCGGTATAGGCAGCCTTCGGCAGCTTTTCATCGCTGATATAGGCCAGCCATTGCTCGGCACTCTTAGCTTGGGCAAAATCAAAATCATATACAGCAACTGCTTCCGCACCGGCAATTTTGCCGTAACCCTTGGTAGTAAGCGAACCTACGCTGATACCGCCGGTCAGCAAATCAGCAATGGTTGCTGCCATTTCGCCGTAGCAGTCACCCTTTACGCTGTATGCATTATGCTGATAGCTGATTTCCAATGGCTTGGCCTCATCGCACTCACGCACGGTAAGCTCCAGCAAAACATCGCCCACAGCTCCGCGCTCTAGCGCTTCAAAATCAAATTTGGCACCAGTCTTGGCTACGCCCGTCAGCTCATCAATCGCTACGCCGTCGCGCACCACGATTCCCTTAGAGGTCAGCACAACATCGCTGATAATCAGCATACTTTGGTTGGCATTGCGTCCGTCAATCGAACCGAACAGCTTGTCTGCAGCTGCCTCACCGTAAATTGCGGCAATTTCGCCGCGCAGCACGCCTGCGAGGGAGGTTCCGGGAATGAAAGGCTGTCCCTGCTTATCCTTCAGAATCAGAATATCGGTCAGACCTTCGTTCGCACCGGAACCGATACGCAGAGGAGATTGCGTTTTCAGTCTGCTTTGGATAACAATTTTTCTTACAAGCTTTGCTCCACTCATTACTGTTCGCCCTCCTTCTTGCTCAGCTTAACGGCATGGCGCATAAACCACAGCCAGTATTCACGGTAAACCTCATCAGCATCAAGCTCGAACGCATTGCTACCGATAAGTTTCTGTAATTCCTTCAGGCCGCCCTTAGGCAGTTTAACCTTGCGCGTCCAGTCCATACCGCTATAAGGAAGCTTGTGACCGGGACCTTCGATTAAGATATCGTACAGAGCATCACCCTTATATTTAATAGCAGTAAGATTATTTTTGGCAGCATCCTTAAAGTCCATGCTGATAATCATCTGGATCTCTCTCTTAGTCTTGCCGCTATACATCAAGCCTTCAACACGCTTCAGGATATTATGCGCATTAGCAGCATTGATTTTCAGATCCTTGCTTTGCGCATCCTGGGCAGCCTGCTGGCGAACCTCTTGCAGCAAGCGCTCGCGGATAACATTTTTCGCAGTCTTTTTAACTTCGTTGCTCAAAACAATGTTCTTCTGCTGCTTATGCGGCAGCTTTTCAACAAATTCCGGCTTAGCCAACGGCTGCCAAATAACGAACTGACCAAAGCCATCTTCTGTTCCTTTGCCCAGGCCCTGCTGCAGAGCAGCCTGCAATTCGGCACTGTCAACAGCACCGTTCAGGCGCAGCTCAATCAAGGTACCGGCGCTCAAAGCACGCTCCGCCTGCTTTTTCGCCTGCCATACGCCGACATAGCCGTCAATGCTTTCCGCTGCGGCAAAAATCTGCAGTCCTTCCTTAGCAATCTCGCAGTCCAGGCGCGCTGCCAGCTCACCCAACAGCTCAGCCGCTGCCTGCTCCACACGCTGCCAGCTGCCAAAAGCGATATACGGCGTCTGCGCCAGCAAATAAAGCTTTTCGCCCAAAGCTGCCTGCTGTGCTTCCTTGGCAGGTATTGCTGCATACAGACATTTGCCGTACTGTGCGCTCTTGGAGCGTCCCAAATGCAGCGCTTCTACGTTAAGTTCACGCAAAACCTTTTCCAAAAGCTCTACTGCATCATCGTTGGCAAGATAAGCACCCTTAAACAGCTGTCCGGGTTCCAGATATTCATAGTTGAACACGTTGCCCTCTCTGCTGCTGCCGGTAATACGTTCACCGGCACCGCTGCGCGACATGTGCAGCTCAATCTTAACATCGGTATCAATCTGATACAGCTTGTTATCTTTCTTAACTGCAAAGCCCTGCAGCTTTTTGAAGCCTGCCTTATTTTCTGCAGCGGCAGTCAAATCAACAGTCTGTGTTTTGTCCTTGCTGCGCATTAAGGATAATGGCATCACAAAGGCGTCACCCTGCTCCAGCTCACGGCAGCCAATCGGATAAGCCGGCAAAAAACGGACCTTACCGGACAGGAACAAATCAAAAAAGGTTGCATCCTCATAAGCATTCTGCAGCTTGTGCGCATTGATATATAAATGAGCCAAAGCTCCGCGGATGGCGCTGCCCGGAATATAACGCTTGGTTGTCACCAGAATGTTATCGGCACCGCGCTCCGCAAACAGCAACGGATCTATATTTTCTAAAACAAATTCCAGCTTTTTCAAACTCATCACTTCCCTTTGCTTACATCCACCAGACGGCAGCGGATATGACCGCAGCCACGGTTACGCTTTGCTCCGGCATAACGCAGATTCATAAGCGCCTTCTTCAAGATTTCCTGCGCCTTGGGCACATCCTGCAGCAGGCAGATGCTGCCTGTAAACTTAAGACCGGCATCCACAACACGCATATTATGCAGGCTGCCTTCATCCGCAATACCGTTTTCGTCTATCGCCGTCTGATAACGGACAGAGGTGTAGCTTTCCCACAGCGCATCCTTATCAAAAAGCTCTGGGAAGCTCGTCTGCAGATACTTCCATTGCTCCTGCTTTTTCTCGTAGTCATTCAGCGTAAGATTATCGATACGCATAGCAACTGTATCACTGCTGCCATGACCGAACAGAGCATCAACCTCTTCCGCCGTAAACCAGGCACCGTTGCTCATTTCCGCAAGCTCTAACGCGCTTTCGTACAAAAGTCCCTTAAAGCGTTTGCCGGGAAAATACGGTAAACCATATCTGTCGTGAACGGCTTCGCTATCTAAAATAACATCTGCCTTGCCACTACCAAGCTGCAGCGGCGAAAGCAAGGTCACCTCAACTTGTAATGATTTCATTATTTCGCCCCCGTTTTCTCATCAGGATAATTAAAATCAATAACCTCGATTGCATCAATGTATCTCGTAGCAGCGGCATCCTTATCCCACATGTCGTCTGCTGTAACAGCTGCAAGCTTGTTTTCCTTCTTCACCAGCTCGCAAATTTCCGGGCAGTTCTCCAGGAAGATACTCATGCTGTGTTTGTCCTCATGCAGCACACGGCGCAGGTCCTTAACCTTGTTGCGCGGCATTTTGTCGGCAGCCAGCTTTTCACTCAAAGCCAGCAGACCTTTGATGCTGTGCTTATCTGTTTTATCGCCCAATACATTATACGGACCGTAATGCAGGTTGCCGTTGGCAGATGCATACTGCTCCTTGCGCAGCATTTGGATATCACCGTATTTTTCACCATGCAGGATTGCAAAATCAAGATAGTTGCCGTCATCCTTGCGGGACAAAGCCTTTGCTTCATCGCAAAGCTGCTCTGCCAGCTCATAAGCACGGAAGAAAGGATATTTTGCCGGCACGATGGCTACGCCGGCGCAGCAGCTCAGGCTCTTGCTGATTTGCTTACCGGTTTCATTCTTGATATGATTATATAAATCCTTATCCAGCAAATCTTCGCTGTTTACGTATTCTATAAAAGCCTGCGCATATTGCAGTCCCATGCGGCCGGGGCAGATGAAGGTAATATCATCACCGCCGATAATAATCGGACGCAACGGCAACAGGCGCTTGTTGCCCTGCTTCAGTACACGCATATCCAAAACATCGGCGTAGGAATCATATTCGGTAACTATTTTCTCAACGAGGTAGCCAAAGGCATGCTCAACTGTTTCCTGAACCTTTCGGGACAGATTCTTACGCTCCTGCATATCACGGCAGTTGCTGAATTTAACACCCATGTTGTTGCCGTCAATATGAATTACGCTGATATAGCTTTCGCCATCCTTATAGCCAATGCTTTCCAGTTCACTGCAGAAATCATATTCATTGCCGAGCAGCTCAGAAAAATTCTTTTTGATTTTTTTGTCGGCAACATCATAGGCTGCAGTCTTGGCTGCAACCTCTGCGGATACAAGACGCTTATATTCCTTATTATATACATTGGCAGCCTTGCCGCTGTAATCACATTCTACGCTAAATCCTGTATACGGCAAATCAACCTGTGGCAGAACATTATTCTGGTTCTCCTTCAGCTGCTTATAAAGCGCATTCAAAGAAGCCTGGAAATTTTCTTTAGATAAGTCAATTTCACCGATAGCAACACCGGTTTTCAGACCGGGAGCTTCAAGCAATACCTTCAGACTCCACTTTTGTACCAGCTCGCAGCAGATGCTTAAGGATTCATCACCCTTGCGCACCAGCACCAGCATATTGCCGCCGCCGATGTAAGCAATTTCACATTCAATGGCTGCTTTTTCACTCATCTCCAGCTCTTTTGCCTCTTTCCAGTCTTGGTCCGGCATTTTCAGCCCCGACTGCTTCAGCACATTCACCATAGCTTCAGTAAAGATTCCATCTACCAGATAGGATGCACCCGTATTTGTTTTCAGCCTGTTACAGCCAAATACATACTTTTGAATTGAGCGGGTGTCCAACAGGATGGCTCCAACCTTTGCGGTCATTCTAATCTCTCCTTTGCATCAATTATTAGCATTCTTTTACAAATACTTATTTAACCATTCTACATAAAACTCTAAAAGAGTCTGTTCAGACATTTTACGCACCTCCTTATATAGCACTTTCACTATATATATCTGCGAAAAATATCCTCAAACGGTATTTTAACATCATTATTTTATTTTGCTGTCTGCAAAAGCTCTAGCTCTCTGGTAATCAGCTCTGCCAACGAAGCCTTTTTGCCTGTCGTGTCCTGCGTTTTTCCGTCAGCATGGCTGATGGTATTGCGATACGAGACAATGTCCAGATAATTAGCTATAACCTCTCGCAAGGCAACATCATCAAAGCTACTGCTGATGATGCCCTTGCTGCGTAAATACAACAGATAATCGGCACGGCTAAGGTTCTTTTGCGCATTAGCCTTATCAGCCGAATGAGCTTCAAAAGCGAACAGCTCGGTAATTATTTTTTTACTTGCCTGCTTAATGCAAGCTATGATAACTCTATCAAGACTATGAAGCACCTTAAGTCTTTTTTCTAAGAAGTTGCTCAGGCTGCAGTTAGAAGGCTTGGCTGACTCTACAATGATGCGCACCATGCTGTCTGTCGGCAGCCTATTGATTTTGCGCTCCAATACTTCCGCACTGTTTTGGCAAAACATAGTGAGCTGCATAACCTCCTGCATAAACCTTGTCAGCTGCAAATTCTGTGTACCTATGAGCTTCAGCATTTCATTTGCCGTAGGCTCTCTATCAAGCAGCACCCGCAGTCTGGCGTAATCCAAAGTGACATTATCACCCGACGCTGTGTTGGCAGCAGCAGCTTCCTTGTAGCGATAGTTCTTGATAAACTGTACCTGCCAGTTTGACCACAGCAGCTGACCGCTGCGACACTCATCAATAATCTCCTGCTTATGGATACGCACCAGACCGCGGTCCACCAGATACACCGGCAGCAGCTCGGTAGCATAGGTAGCAGCCTGCTGCAGCAGGCCCTTGCGCAGGCACCAGTTCAGCAGCGTCGGAATTGTTTTGACCGAGGTATCGCAGGCAAAGATATCGGCGTAATCTCTTTCGATTACCGGCAACAGTCCGGCAAAAAAAGCCTCCTGTTCGCCTACCGCACTTCCCAAGGCTGCCAGGGAGTTTTTGTAAACCTCCAGTGCCTGCCGCAGGCTTTGCGCTGCCTCCAACAAAGTGCTGCGATGGCTGCAGCTTTTGATACACTCGGAAAAATAGGCCATTTTTACGAGCAGGCTTTGTAATTGCTGTGAGGGAGCAGCTGTAGCAAAAAAATGCTGCAGCTGCTGCACACTGCCGTTATGAGTAAAATCCGCCGTACCGCTGATCAGATTAAACATTCCCAACAGCTCATTGACTGTTTCGATACGTTTTTCATTAAAATTAGTGTAGGTCACCAGTCCCAGGTGATAACCCGCATACTGCAAAAGCTGCAGCAGCGCCAGCATCAGCACCGTGGAATGCCTGAAGCCACCGGTCAGGTCTATGTGTATGGTTACGTCTTCCTCCGCAGCGTATGCCTGCTGCAATACATCAAACATGATGTTGATGCTGTTAAACGAACCTTCTATTGTTGACTGCTCATCAAAATATATCGGTTTAATGAAATACGATTCATTACAAAACCGCTTGCACAGGCGCAGAAAATCCTGCTCCTGTACTGCTTGAGTAGCAAAGGCATAAGCGGCAGTTATCTCATCCTGATTCTGCGCCAGCTTCCACTTTATATATTTCAAAGCTGTTTCATTCGTCTGCTCGCACTCTGCAATAAATTTCCCCGTCGTATCGGTATATCTGCTGACTGTGGCATCCTTTCGGTAGGTACTGGCAAAAAATATCACTATATGCTTAGCCATTTTGTTCTGTCACTTCTTTCGCGGCCTGGAGGTTAATCTTCTCCAAAATCTTACGTTTTTTACGCACAGTATCCGCAGCCAAATGCAGATATTTTCCCAATAAAGCGTTATTCAGGATATCCAAAAGCTGCTGTTTTTTATAAAATACAACATAGCCGTCATCCAGATAAATAACAAAAAGCTCCGGAATAATACTGTCATATGCTATATATAAATTACCGCTCCATTCGCAGCGGTTCAAGGAAAAAAGCTTGCACTCCTTGCTGATAGCATAGCTTCTGCCGATAATGCCGGCAATTAATTCCTGCTTTTCAAAAACGATCTCCTCGAAAGGCAAAGCTATATCCTGATTATTTTCCCGCATTACCTCGATTGACGCAGGACCGCCTGACTGCATAATCTCTTCTACATCGTCCATGTATTTTGCTTCTACGCCCCATTCACGCAGCTTCGCCAAAATTTTTCCCTTGTTAAGATAGCGCAGATTATTTTTGTAATATCGGTAATCCACACCTTCTGTTTTGCCAATCAGCTCGATAAGCTCCTTCATTTTTACCAATCGCTCATTGAACTGCTCATAATTAGCTTCATTCAGCTTATTTGCCAGATTGCCGCTTGTTTTTATTTTATAATACCCGAAGAAAATTTTGCAGAAGGAAACATCCTCCGCACCTGCCTGCGCTTGCTTCATATATTCATTCAACGCCGACTGATAAGCCTCCGTAACAGCAATTCCGTCAATTTCAGCATCTGCAGGCTTATACAGATTGTTCCACAATATATTTACAAGCTCCAGCTTTTTTCGTTCCTCACGCTCTTTGGACAGACCGCCGGCTGCAATCTCTGCCGCCAGCTGCTCAGTCCTTATCTTATCAGCTTCCCGCATACCAATCACCTGCTTTCCGCTTATTCCTTGATAATCATATCCATAACCTCGTCCAAGGCCTGCTTCTGACCGGATTTGGCGTTGCCGGCGATGGCATCCAGATAGAAAAGCGAGGTGATATCACACAGCTCAGAAGTCTTTTTATTCTCAGCATTATCGGTGCCGGTAAATTTTTGGGAATACAGCAGACAACGCAGATTAATATTTTCTGCCGCCTTAACAACATAAGCTAAAGCAATAAACATGCTTAGGGAATAAGCCTTCATGCCAAAGGTGAAGTCTGCATAAACCTCGTCGTCCTCCTGCAGCAGGCCCGCAATGCGTTTAAAAAATTTGGTAAAGGTTTTATCCTCGAATTTTTTGTTGGTTTCCACTTCAGTAAAGTGCAGCTCTATATTGCGGTTTTGCAAAATCTTATTTACTTCCTTCACATATAAAGCATAATTGGTAACCGAATTTTTTGCATCGCCTTCACCATGCTCTACAGCAGTAATAATTTCTACAGTGTCGCCATCGACAACCTCGTTCTCGATAAGATAACTCAGCGGGAAATCATAAGCGCTTTCTTCATTTATAACAAAATCCTCGCTGATATACTTTGTAGGCTCAATTTTACCCAACAACATACTTGACATAAAGACCTTACGCATTTCAACATCTCCTTAATAATATACTTTATTATCCCTGATAAAATTCTATAGCGTTTCTTATTGACGCATTTAATATAAATTAACTGTTATAGTATTCTACAAAAACAGGTGAATTCCTGCTAAACATTTATAAAAGATATCTCAACTGTTGTTTCCCAGAACGCTCAAACCAAGGCAGCCTATAATTTCACCGGCGGCATTACGCACCGGCTTGCCCGGCTTCACCAGGTCCTTGCGCTTGGGGCAGGCCTGCAGCACAATATGGGATACAATCAGGGTAACACCCTCCTCCTCCGGCGGCAGGTCAACAACCTCGCCCAAAACAAGCCTGATAACAGGAATACCGGCAAGATCTTTCGCAAGCTCTTCGTGCTCATTGCAGCGTGCAACTACGCCGGATGGCTTTACTACAATAGTTCCTTCTCCGGTTATAATTTTCACCTCATGCGGTGTAAGATTTTTAAGCATTTTCATGTGTTTCTACTTCCTTTTCTTTTTCATATAAATTTTCTTCATTAAAATCAACAGTATCATCGCCAAAGTCCTTGCGGATTAACAGCAGCTCTTTTTTAATTGCTTCGGATAAATTAGTGCCGTAAAAGCCCTTTTCTCTGGCACATTCACTGAACTGGATAATAAAACGCTTGCGCGCATCGCTGCTTAAATAGCAGGCATCTCCCACCCTGTCAAAATCATCGGGCGAAAAAATACGCCGGTTGATACAGCGGAAAACGGTGCGTTCTGCCGCCAGCGTGCGGAAGCTCTCCATTACGTCGTAAACAAAGCCGTTTTTATAATCGTTGACGCCATGTAAAAAGCCAATGCCGCAGGTGAGCCCTGCATGCATTACCTCCAGCTGTACTGCACGCTCCACCAATCCGTAAGCAAAGCTCAGCATAGAATTCACCGGGTCGCGTGGCGGACGGCGGCTGCGTCCTTCCCAAGTGTAATCGCTGTTTTTCAGCAGCAGCGGAAAGCAGTCGTAATATTCCTTGGAGGCAGTACCTTCAACCCCTAGCATTGCTTTGACGCTGGTGCAGGCCGTAAGCCTGTCCGCATACATTTGCAGACGCTCGGCAGCTTCGGTCAGCTCGTCGCTATGCAAGGATTTATTATAGCGCAGCAAAAGCTGTCTTTGCGCCTGCAGCTTACGCTGCAGCATACCGCGTGCCACCCGCAGCTTCTTTGCAGGATCAAGATGTGCTGCGGCCTGCAGCAGCACCTGTCTGCCCTGCTGTACGTCAAGTCCCAAAATGCCCTGCACATCGCCGTTACGCGCCAGGTAGGTAATAGTACCGCCACGCTCCAGCACGCTCGCAGTCACTGCGTAAGTTACCTGCACCGGCGCCATAACAATAATTCCTTCTACATATAATTCCGGCACGGTATGTAGCGTTTCACCGTTCAGGCTGACGATAAACTTGCCATGATTAAGATTAACCTTCAGGCCGGGCTGCGATAAATACAATTTAGCCATTTTCTTCCTCCTTTTTCACTAATCAGCTTATATATAAAGACAATCGGCAGACAGATTAGGTTTGTTCTTCCAGTCGCAATTGCGGATGGGAAACACCAGCAGGCTGGCACCTTCGTCCTTGTAGCTTTGAAACAGCATTTCGGCAAACTGCTGCAGCTTTTCTATCTGCGCCTTTTCTACATCGCCGTAAAAAACACTGTACTGAATGCGCACTGCCATGCGCTCCAAATATTTGACCAGTCGGTAACGCAGCTTATCATTGCCGGTATCATAACAAATTACAACCTGCATACATTCTCACCTCTTTCTGCATTATTTGTCTTTGTACTGCAAGCATCGCTGATTTGTTTTTCCCTGCTCACTATATACATCTGCAACGCACTGCAAAATCCGGCACGAAAATGATAAAAAATTCTTTAGGAAACACCCACGGCAAATGTTGCGCCAATTTTGCGATAACTCGCTTTTTGTTTGCAAATATGTTTTTATATAGTTAACAAAAGCCTTGTAAGGCGCATAGAATAGGATAAATTTAAGAAAGCACTTGTCAAAAGCTGTTCGATATGTTATATTAGATTTATCGCAACAGGCAAATCATTTGCCAAAATCCTGCAAGCCTTGCGCCAAGCGCATTTTACTTTTGCAGAGGCGGAAAAATACCGCTGTTGTGAGTAAATCGGCTGTTTTTGCTATAAACAGCGTTTCGATTTTCCATTGTAGGGCTTTAAGCCCGCTCTGTGAGCCGTGTGCGAGCCACAGGGTTAAAGGCCTAGATTACCGCTTGCGGTTTTGTAACCTTGTCAAACGTTGGAATGGTCTTTGTTGCTGCAGTTAAAGGCCTAGATTACCGCTTGCGGTTTTGTAACTGCCTTAATGGCAGTCTTTACTAATAAATGGCTGTCCTCATGGTTAAAGGCCTAGATTACCGCTTGCGGTTTTGTAACTTCACGATCAGTATTGCCATGACCGCGCCGAGGCAAGTTAAAGGCTTGATTACCGTTTTAAAACAACCCTCAGTCATCGCCTTCGGCGATGCCAGCTCCCTTTCATGGAGCATATAAAAATCTATATCTCCCCTGAAATAGGAGGTGGATGCGAGCTTTGCGAGCAGACGGAAGGGTTGTGCCTAACCACCGCTTGCGGTATGCAAAAAAAGACCTGAAGTCCGGATTTTACTCCGGACCTCAGGTCTTTTCGTTTGCATAAAAATATATTGTTTTCAATAAAAAAGGCGTTCTACCGTACTTTGGGTAGAACGCCTTTTGTCGCTATGCTCTTATGCTGTCAGCTTGGACGCCAGCTCGCGCACCTCTGCTTCCGAAAGCTTGGAATGGCGGACCGTAAATTCGATACTCATGCCATCTGCCAGTAAGCCTTGTGCAAGTTCAATTCTATTTTTCTGTGCTTCTTCAGCTGCTTTCTTCGCAGCTTTTTCTTCCGCTACCTTTGCAGCCTCTTTTGCTACTTCTTTTGCTACTGCCTTTGCAGCTGCTTCAGCCTTTCTTGCAGCATATTCCTCAATTACGTCAGTCATTTTTTCTTCGCCCTCCTTACTGTATTTCAAAAACTCCATGCGCTCGGCAAATTCACGGTAATGCAAATTTTTAGGCTCTGTGCAATACAAATCCTGCATCAGTTTACCAAGCGCTGTATCATCACGACGCTGACTATTAACATAAATGATATGCGAACCATCTTCAAAATCTTTGGCGCTTTGCTTAATCGTTCGTCTTATGTCATATAACGGCAAATTGTCACGCAATACATCATTCTCGGTGATAAAAATTACATAAGTATCCGGCAACTCTTCGTAAAGCTTACTTGGCTGCAGGAAATGCGTATCGAGAATACTGCTGTAAAATCTGGCACGTCTTGCCGGAGCGCCTTCATCGCTTCTCTGCACCTCTACGTTAAAATAGCGTCCTTCGCTATCCTGCGCAAGAATGTCTAATTGCGAAGAATGTCCGTAAATATTTTGGATAAAGCTTTGTATCCTGACATTCCTCACCTTAATTTTATCATCTCCCAGAATAATGCGCAAGAAAACCTGCGCTGCTTCTTTGTTGTCATCAAGCATAAAATTCATAAACCTGTTGTTCATCATACATAGGCTACGGATGACCTGCTTGATTTCACTTTCTTGACTTGCTTCATTTGTTTGCATTACTTCAACTCCCTTCTTAACAAAAACGCCCTATGTACTACTTAAATAATACATAAGGCGTTCTCAATGACGCTGCGACGACCATACTCCAGGCAGGCGTGCAAAATCTTACGGTCTTATATTATCAGATAATCGTGATAATGTCAAGAATAATATGAATATTTAGTATATTGTTAAAATTTCCTGTTGAAGCTCAAACACCGCTTGCGGTATGCAAAAAAACCTGAAATCCGGATTTTACTCCGGACGCCAGGTCTTTTCGTTTGCGCAAAAGCATCTTTCAGCGCCTCTGCCCTACTTCTCTAATATTCAAGATATCGCAGCATTTTATGCAGCAGTCCCTCAACCTCCCAGCCGTCGGCATTTTCAAGCTCGCAATGGGCCATATGGTTGCGATACTTACATAAAAGCTCCTGATAGCATTCAACAAACGCAAACAGCTTTTTCACATTCATATTCGTGCTGACATCTCCTTGCTCCAGCAGCTTCCGCAACAGCTTGCTGCGGTTTCCCTTAGCAGGCGGTAAATTGATGGGAGCATTATTTTCCTGTTGCTTGCCCTTGTTTTTCTTAACCTCCGGCTCAATCCTCACCTCATGCTCCAGGCCAAACCATTTCTGTTTCAAGGATGACGGCAATCCGTCCAAGCAGTTAACCACTAATCTGTCGGCACTGTTGCAATAATCATCCTCGGAAATTTTGCTTTGCAGATAATACCACGAGCTGTTTATGGTATTACCATATAACAAAACCTTACGCAGGCTGCTTGTTGCAGGCAAATCCATCACCTCCTCTACAAAGCTGAAGCTGTTATTTGCACGGATGAATTTTTTCGCCTCCTCTAAAAAACATTTCAGCTCCGTCTGCTCTTGCGGCACTCTGCAGGCAATATAGCTGATATGACGGCCTGTTTCCGCAAAATAATGCAGCTCCTCCTGCGTCATTCCCTTAAAAGCCTCTCGGTTCACATCAAAGCGCGATTGTCTGTCTATTCTCTTTTTTCTCCCTGCCTTACGCATGATTTGGAAATTAGCTTCGCTTAGCTTGGTAGTATTGCCGGCTTTAACAGCTGACATATAATAATCATACTCAGAAAAGGCTTTTAAAAAGTAAATACGCCAATTGCGCCAGTTTTTGTTTCTGGCCTGGCAGTAAGCAGAAATTCTTTCCCGTTCCACTTGCAGCTTTCCGCTTGCAAACATGTAATCCGGCAGCAGCTCGATGGCAAAAAGCACAGCCTGCAAGGTCATATCATTTTTCAGACACCATCTGATCAGTCCCGGTATATTATCATTTCCGCGTCGAGTATTCAAAATAGGAGCATATTCCCTCCGCAAACGCTCCATATACCTTTTCTCAATCTCATGGACTACCGGTACTGAGCTTCTATCAGCAGTAGCTGACTTATGCTGTTTCAAATAATCCCCTAACTCCAGCAATGTATTTTTAATCTTATCATAAGCGCAGCAGTGCTTGATTTCATCATTCAGCCTCTTGGAAATATCAACCAGGGCCATCATATAGGGACTTTGCGCAAACAGCTCTTGGGAACACTCCGCTAAAACATCACTGTTAAGATACCGCTGCATTTTCTGCACTGTATAATGCAAATATGCTGTATTTGTGCTGCCGTCAGTTATGCTCAGCTCTCTTTTCTTGTTGTCAACCGTTATATAAAGGCCTTTTTTCATATCTATACCATAGAGCAAAGCGCTGACATCCATAAACAGACGATAATCCGCACTGCTGATATCCATGCTGATCATATTATCATTATAAATAGCCTTATTTTGGTTGATTGCATCAAAAAGCCTGATTGCGTTCTGATAGTCATTCGCGGCATTTTTGCTTTCCTGCAGCTTAACGCTTATCAAACAGAGCTTACCGATAAATCTGTTTTTTAAATTACGAAAGGCCTCTTCCTCCTATGCATTATGCACCGCGATATAACATCTTACCGGCATAACCTCCTGCTTTGCCAGCAGCTCATAAAAGCAGTGTATAATAAGCTCCGTCCGGCTCCTGCCGCTTACGCATGATAGCTCTCCCATATTCGTACATTTATATTTGATTTCTCTTTGCCACTCCCTGCCCATTGACAACATAACAATATTATTAGGCATATTTTCAACTCCCTTCCATAATTAACAGTATGCATAATTCGTTTTTAACGCGATTGTTGTGCATTGCAGAATAATATCCTGCTTTCTACTGTTAATATCTGCAAAAAACTCTGCAGAACGGCAAGGAAATAAAAATTTTTTTCTCTTTTTCTAGAGCAAACTAATTATCAGCTATCACCAGCATTGCAATTATCGGCAATTTGATTGTAACTTCCAACACATCCTTAACCTGATGCAGTGCTCCATAACAAAGAATTCTAACTTCATGCTATATCTCATGGCATTAAAATTTTAAACAGGATTATTTTTCTTGTAATTTCTCCAAAATGCAGCAAATTTCTTATTATTAATATTAATTATAGACAAACGATGTTTAGCCCTTGTTAAAGCAGTATAAATCAATTCATCGGTATTACAACTTTCATCGATTTGTGCATTTTCTGATGGTTCCGTAATAATTAAAACAATATTGTCTAATTCCCAACCCTTAAAACTGTGTATTGTGCTAAGCTTATATGAACCACTATCCATATGGAAAGCACATTTCTTGGCTCGTCTGATTTTAATAAGCTCCCTATAAAAGCTATCTGCCTTAGTGCTTAACAATTCTTTACATGTATTTTGGTTGTCTATCCTACGTTCTAAAGATTCACCACCTTTTTTTTCAATTCTACTAGCATATTCGTTAAAACCATGTTTTCTTAATAAATTGCAGAAGAACTCCATCGACTCAAAAGTTGTTTCCAACTTACGTGTTCCATTAGATTTTATATTAAAATAATTTGCAAGATGGCGCATTTCTAAAATTCTAGGTCCTAAGATACATATTTGAGTTTCATTATTAAAAGTATCCGCACCCCTAAGCGCATTGACTATATTATATATATATTCATCATCAAAATACTCTATTTCATGATAATCAATTTCGCCATAATTAAACAAAACTCCTTGGGAATCCTTATTTATTTCAAGGTTGATATCGTTTTTATGAGAAAGGAACCGCTTTGCGAAAGCATTTGCGAAATTAATCATCTCACTTGGAAGTCTAAACGACTCTGACAATTCATTCCATCGTCCTCTACAGCCTTCTGTATAAATTATATCATCTGTCTTAAGTTTTTCTTTATCCTGATGCTGATAAATATCTTGTTTTATATCTCCGCAATACAATACTTTCCCATTGTCAGCAAGAAACGAAAGCACATTCTTAACCCAATTAGGCTTAAAATCCTGAATCTCATCAATTAAGATTGTATCATACTTTGATCTTATATTTGAGGGATCTTTTAGGAGTTTCTTAAATAACTCCGAATTGTCCTGATCATAGAACCTTAAATCTATTTCAGAGCGGTCTATATTAAGATTTGAACATTGAACATTAATAAATTTATGATAGTTTTGAATGTGAATATCCGATCGTTTAATATTCATTCTCCTATCAATTTTCCTTAACAAAATTAGATAAAAATTAATCAAAGTAATATTATAGCATATTATTAGTACCCTATTCCCTGTTTGGCTTAATCTATCCACTGCCAATTTTGCCAGCACCTGGCTCTTACCACTACCAGCAGCCCCTTTAACCCTTACTCTATTTAACTTGGAAAATTTTCCTATAATCTTGTCTTGTTTATCTGTATATCTTGTTACACCATCTAAACGATCAGTAATATCAGGAGGTATTAATGCCATTCTAGCATCATTATACATATCATCATTAAATTTTCTTGAGATACCTCTCATAAAGAATACCGATAATTTTCTTCTAAAATAATCTTTATTTAAATCATCTCTTCCAATATATTTATCATATTCATCAATATCAGAGTTTCTTACAAACTCGTTTATTTCCGAGTGAGTAGCATTATAGAAGAATACAAAGGTTTCAATAGTAGCATACACCTTATCATCTAACGCTATAGTTTCAATAGAGTTTTCCATATAATAATTTATTAATTCATCCTTGTAGTTTCTCACCTGCTTAAAAGGCGATAAAACAGGATACATTCCTTGTGTTGTTTTAACATTCCATCTCTCTCTACTAATATATTCATAACACTCAAGATGCCAATCTTTTACCTCTATAATAACTATACCGCCACCTTTGCGCAATATAGCAAAGTCAAAATTTGCTCCATTCAGCGAAGGTTGGAAAACTACTTCAAAGTTATCATCGAAATTTGAAACCAAAAAATCTAATAAAGCCTGTTCTCCAGGAGTTGGTGCAACAGTCATTTTTTGTATTTTATTGTAATTAGGGTATATAATAGCCATTTTTATCCTCCTATTAATTCTATGCTCTTTCTAATAATAAAAGAAGTAATTAACTAAAAAATTTCGACACCATTTACTAAAAATCCTACCTTATTTTTCGTTTTATCAAATTATTTCAGAGTAATTAATAAAGCAGATGAACTCATTATAACATTAAATTAACTTAATAACCTAAAAAACGCCTAAATCACCCCCACCCCACAAAAAAATCCGACGCACCGCTTCTACAGCACGTCGGACTTGCTTTATTCATACCACAATATTCACTTTACCATCTCTTGCTGCTACGCCAGTATTCACCGCGAAGCAATGCCAACACGGTAAACAGCTCCAGACGTCCCAAGAGCATGGCCAACGCCAGCGTCAGCTGTCCCATACCGGTGACACCAGAATAGTTACCAGTAGCGCCGATGCTGCCAAACGCAGGACCGACACTGGAAATACAGGAGGCCACGCCGAAAACGGCCTCGTCTACATCTACACCGCTTAAGCAGAGCAGCATAGTCAAAACAGCGATAACCAGAACATAAACGAAAAAGAAACGGCTGACGTTGATAATCGTTTCTGTCGGCAGACGTCTTTTAGCGTAGTAAACGTTGAGCAGCATCTGCGGATGCATAGTACGGCGCAGCTCCGCCATGACAGTTTTCAGCAGCACAATAAAACGGCAGACCTTGATACCGCCGGCAGTAGAGCCAGCGCAGCCGCCTGTCAGGAAGGTTACAGCCAAAACGAGTTTGGAGAAGGAAGGCCATTGGTCGTAGTCAGCCGAAACGTAACCCGTCGTACTGCCGAAGGAAGCCACTTGGAAGAACGCTTCACGCACACCATCCGCCACACTGTAACCATTCACCATAATGATGTTAATACTGATTAAGGCTGTGAAAATAGTCAGCAAGACAATATAGCTTTTGAATTCCAGGTCATGCCACAAAACCTTCAGGCCGATTTGCGTAACCTGATAATATAAAGCAAAGTTGCCTGCCGCCAAAATCATGAACAGACCGGTAACAATCTCAATACCCGCACTGTGAAAATGCGCGATGCTGTCGTTATAGGTAGAAAAACCACCGGTAGCAATCGCTGAGCAGGCATGATTTACCGCGTCATAGGTGCTCATGCCCAAAATCGCCAGCATACCGGTAAGAATAATCGTAAACAGCAGATAGATATAAAACAAAGCTACTGCAGTTGTACGGATACGCGGCAGAATACGGCTGTTGGAAAAA
Source organism: uncultured Phascolarctobacterium sp. (assembly GCA_934234275.1). Taxonomy (GTDB): domain Bacteria; phylum Bacillota; class Negativicutes; order Acidaminococcales; family Acidaminococcaceae; genus Phascolarctobacterium_A. The sequence goes on along the minus strand of CAKQHU010000002.1, from coordinate 4,273 downwards.
CCGCTGACCTCCGCGTTGAAAAGATACACCGCACCGCCGGCAATCTGCGGCAGCAACGCTACGAACAGCACGATGATACCGATACCGCCAATCCAGTGCGTCAGCGTGCGCCACAAAAGCAGGCTGCGCGATACTATATCAAGATTGGCAATCGCTGTTGCGCCGGTAGTGGTCAGTCCGGACATACTTTCAAAGTAGGCAGCGGCAGGGTTAAGTATGCCGTCAAAGCAATAAGGCAGCGCACCCAAAGCTGCAGCCAAAAGCCACGAAAAGAATACCGTGCCGATACCCTCGCGCACTGATAAGTTGCGTGCTTCTCTACCGTCACCATAGTAATCAAAGATTCCGGCCAAAATAACAGCTACCGCTATGGAAAAGATAAAGGTTCTGGACGAAGCATATTCGCCATAGACAACAGACATCAAAAGCGGAAGCAGCTGAGCAATCGCCAGGCCGGCAGAGATTTTTCCCAGGAGATATATTATAACCTTTGCATTCATTTTCTATACCTCCAGCAATTACCAGTTCTGCTTATCGCGCCAAAAATCCGGACGCATGATAACCAAAAGCGTAAAAATTTCCAGACGTCCTAAAATCATCGCCCAAATGCTGATAAAACGTGCCCAATCCGAAAGGCAGTTATAGGTAGATGTAGGGCCGACGATGCCGAAGGCCGGGCCTACACTGCTCATACAAGCAGCAATCAAGCCCATTGATTCCATTATCGGTATCCCCGACAGGGAAATCAGGATAGTCAGCACAATAAATACCAAAATATACAGGAAGAAGAAACGCGTAATGTTGCCGACGATAATCGGGTTGATTTCGCGCTCACCCATCCTGATGGAATAAACGATGCGCGGATGAAGGGTACGCAACAGCTCCGCCCAGCCTGCCTTCAGCAGGATAACCAGACGTGTAATCTTGATGCCGCCTGCAGTTGAACCGCTGCAGCCGCCGATGAACATCAGCATCAGCAGAACGCTGCGGCTGAAGCTGGGCCAGTTGTTATAGTCATCAGACGCATAACCCGTCGTACTGCCGATGGATACAGCCTGGAAAATACTGTGACGAAGAGCGCCGTTAAAATCCATATAACCGGAAAAATACAGATTGCCACAGATAAGTGCAGCCGCTGTTGTGAGTATCAGCAGATAATATCTGTGTTCGCTGTCCTGACGCACGGACGCCCAGTCACCACGCCAGATTTTATAATACAAAGAAAAGTTCATGCTGGCAATCAGCATAAAAACAATAGCAATAATCTCGACATAAACAGACCTGAAGGAAATCAGGCTATCGTGATAATACGAAAAACCACCTGTCGCCATAGTTGCCAACGCCAGATTCAATGCCTGAAATATAGGCAAGCCTGCAAGCAACAGCAAAGCAACTTCCACTGCTGTTAAAATAACATAGATTAAGAGAATCATCATAGCAGATTCCTTGATCTTCGGCAGAGTACGTTCAGCCGTACCGCCCGGAAGCTCTGCGTTAAACAGGTAGCTTGTACCGCTGTTCATCTGTGGCATAATGATAATAAACAGCATGATAACGCCTATACCGCCGGTCCAGTGCGTTAAGCAGCGCCAGACACGAATGCTTGGCGGAAAATCGTTAAAAGAAAGTGCGGTAGTAACACCGGTAGTAGAAAAACCGGAAACACTTTCAAAAACCGCCGCAATCGGATCCGCCGGATTTAAAAACAAATACGGCAGTGCTCCCATTAGGCAGACCAGCAGCCAACCGCAGCCTACGACCGCAATGGCTTCACGCACGCGCAGACGCTGACGCGGTCTTCTGCTGCCAAAGAGGTTAAAAAGCGAAGCGATAGTGCTGGTTGTAATAAGCGTAAATATAAAAATCCATACATGGTCCCTGTCTGCAAGCAACGCAGCAATCAGTGGCACCAGCAATACACAGGAAAATGCTATTGTCAGCTTGGCTAATAAACGGTTAACAAGCCTTGAATCCATAATTAAGCGCCCCGGCCTTCAAATAACGGTACTGTAGTTTTGGAAAATTCACTTTTGATAAAGAGAATTACGCGATCGTTGGCATGCAAGACAGTATTACCATTAGGAATATAGGCTTCATTGCCACGCACAATAGCACACAGCAAGCATTCAGGCGGCAGGTTCATATCACGTACTGCCACACCGTCTACATCGCTGTTTTCACCGACGATGATTTCCAAAGCCTCGGCCTGTGCGCCTTCCAGCAGGGATACGGATACAATACCGCCCTTGCGGACGAAACGCAGCACCTCGCCTGCACTCAAAAGACGCGAAGACAGTACGATGTCTACGCCAACCTTTTCCATCAGCTCGATATATTCGTTGCGTGCAACACGTACAATAGTCTTGCGCGCACCCAAATGCTTGGCAAGCTGTGCCAACAACAGGTTCAGCTTATCATCCTCAGTCAGGCAGATAACAACATCTGCTTCCGAAACGCCCTCTTCAATCAGAAGGTCGATATCGGTACCGTCACCGCACAAAACCAAACCACGCTTCAGCTTAGCAGCCAAAAGCTGGCAACGGTCCTTATCCTTTTCGATAACCTTTACCTGAATGCCCTGTTTTTCCAGCATGGGCGCCAAAAAACGGCCGGTGCGGCCTGCACCGATGATGAGAACCTTCTCCAGCTTTTCATAGGTATTGGAGAAGGAATTTTCAAATTCGCGGATTGCTTCGTGCTTGCCTACGAAGTAAACGTTATCACCCGGAATTACGTAATCATTACCATGAGGAATAATCATCTGATGGCGTCTGAATACCATGGCCATCAGGATATCCTTAGGGATGTTCAAATCCTTCAGCGGGATATTAACGATAGGAGAATCCTCCTTCACCTTAGCTTCAAACATACGCACCTTGCCGTCAGCAAAATCATCTACGTTCAAGGCAGACGGTGTCATCAGGATATGGTCGATTTCACCTGCGGTAATACGCTCAGGATTGATTACAAGGTCAATTTTCATATCATCCTTAAGCATTTCCGGTGAATGGATAGCATAGTCAACGTTGCGGATACGGGCAACGGTATGCTTTATGCCGTGATTCTTGGCCATCAGGCAAGTTACCATATTTACTTCATCACTATCTGTGCAGGCGATCAGCACATCAGAGGCACTGATATCAGGATCAGCAAAGGTTGTAGGGCTGCAGGAGTTGCCTTCAATCGCCAATACGTCCAAAGTGTTTTGAATGACATCCTTGCGCTTAGGGTCGATTTCTACAACTACTACATCAAACTGATCTTCAGCTAAAAGCTGTGCAATACTAAAACCAAGTTTACCTGCACCAGCTATTACAATACGCATTTTAGTTACTCCTTTTATACGGGAATTCCGTTAATCTCTATTACTCAAATACTGCTCTATATTATAACACAAATGCCCTTAAACGTCGACAGATGGGCTTTGGGCAGTGTCTGAGAAGTGTTAATAATTTGTAAAAAGGGATGGGGAATGGATATTTAATTGATTATTATAGTAAATTGAGCGAGAGATACTATCGTGTAAGGAATAGCAATTTTAGCAAATAAGTGTCCGGAATCACATGCGGGCGCATCTACCATGCTCATGCTGATTGACTGTCACACATAGAACTCTGGTAAATTGAGCGAGAGGTATATCGTGCAAGGAATAGCAATTTTAGCGAATGAGTGTCTGGAATCATAGAAGTGTCGCATTGTCTGAGCGCTAAGCTATCTACTATAGTAAAATCTCTCAGCATAGCGCGAGTTTTGCGACACTTCGTCTTGATTCCACACGATATTTGCGTTAAGAAATTGCTGCTGACTGGAATGATATATCCCTCGCGAATATAGAAAGTACTGTAAAAAGCCTGACACATGCTTGTGCGTCGCTTCGCTCCTTCAAGCATGGCTATCTATCCCTCCAAAAATGCTCCCTGTACCAATACTTCGTTTAAAAGTTGCCGCTGCCAACTTAACTGCATAATCGTAGAATCTATCCCTCCAAAAATACTCCCTATTCGGTCGCATTTTCGGAGAAAGCTCCACCATTTCGATTTCTCACGTCGCAAAGCTCGTGACAAATCGGGTGTCGCTTCTCAATCGCAAGCGACACGCCTCGCCACAAACGCATTTGCTCGTCGCTTTGCTCCTTCAAATGCGGTGGCTGGGCAGCCAGGCCCGCGGCCTGCTCGTATGTATAATTACACAGATAGAAAAAAGAACCATACCTTTTGGTATGGTTCTTTTTTTCTAACCGGCAGCTATCTATCCTCCCAGGCCGCTTCCAGCC
>CAKQHU010000001.1 GCA_934234275.1 uncultured Phascolarctobacterium sp. | reverse complement strand
GATAACACAAGACCTTCCAATAATTCACTTGTCAGATTTTCCGGATTGTTAATGAATTTTTGCATAATGACGCCTCCGTTTTTATTTATTTTATTGTTTTTTAAGCTTGCGCTTTATCAGCAAATCAGATTGCGGCAGCCATTGCTGTCAGCAGAATAGAAATAGACGTTGCACCGGGATCCTTAGTACCCAGACTGCGTTCACCGACGTTTTTAGCACGACCGAAGCGTGCTACCATGTCAGCGGTTTTTTCTGCGCCCTCGGCTGCAGCCTTGCCCATAGCCGCAAAGACTGTCTTCGCATCACCTTCGGCTGCCATACCTGCTTCAAGTGCGGGATACAGAGCATCAACCATCGTCTTATCACCGATTTTAGCTTTGGAAATATCCTCAAAATCCTCTTTAGCCTGAGCCAGCATAGCGTGAAGCTCTTCCAAAGAAACCTCCTTAGCATCCTCAGGTGCAGCATCGGCCAGTCCGCCAAAAACAGTGCCCCATAAAGGTCCTGCACTGCCACCGTTGCTGTTCATAAAAGCCATGCTCAAATCATCAAGCAAATCTTTAATATTAGCGCTGTCATGCGCTTCTACTTTCTTTTTCATGGCCTCTGCCATACGCGCAATAGTAACGCCATGGTCACCATCACCTGCTACGCTGTCCAGCTCGCACAGCATTTTGCTTTTTTCTTCAAGCTCAACTGCTGCTGCCAAAAGCATTTTTTCCAGCATTTCTAAAGTAAGCATAGTTCATCCGCTCCTTTCGTTATCCTCATTGTAGCATTCGTCAGAACATATGTAAATGATATTTCTGAAATTTATTTCTTTTTTGCTTAAAAAAAGTTCGTCGCACAAAGCACGACGAACTTAAAATTTTTAATATCTGATTATCAGTCACAATTACATCAGGCTGGAAGGATCAACCTGCTCGCCATAATGAATAACTTCAAAATGCAGATGCGGACCAGTGCTGTAGCCGGTGCTGCCGACATAACCGATAATCTCGCCTTTTTTCACATATTGTCCTGCACTGCAGACAACACGGCTCATATGACCATATGCTGTCTGATAGCCATAATCATGGTTTATACGCGCATAAATCCCATAACCGCCATACCAGCCTGCCTGCTGTACATAGCCTGCTGCACTGGCATAAACCGGCTCGCCATAATCAGTAGCAATATCAATACCCGGATGCCAGTCACGGCCATAACCGCCAAAGGGATTAGCACGACCGCCGAAAGAAGAGGAAATATAACCGCCACTGGTAGGCCATTGGCTCGGAGTAACCTCACGACGATAGTTCTCAGCTTCAATAGCGCTCAGCAAATTTTCCAAATCAACTTTTTTCGCATCGGCCTCAAGACCGATGTTCTTTTCCTGCTCCAACACAATGTTTGCCGGGTTGGCAGAACCCAATACAGGACCGCCCTGACCTGCATAATCGGAAGCATTGCTCTTAGGAGGAAGCTGTGCACCGCTTTTTTCCATCTGGCTGCGAACCTGGTCTTCCAGCTTAGACAAAGCTGCCAGCTTCTTCTGGTTAGTTTCTGCCATCAGGCGTAATTGTCTGATAGTCTGCTCCTGCTCGGATTTAGTCTGCTTATAAGCAGCCAACTCCTGCTTCTGCTGCTCGTTTTGCACAGCAAAATGAGCCAGTACACCGATAGTACAAGACACAAAAACAAGGAATGAAGCAACTGCTGTCATAGCATATTTCAAATGAGTCTTTTTTACATGGGTTCTAGCGATATTCTGACCATCTGCCGGAATAAACCAGAAGGTGAAATGCTGATTACGGCGCCAGGTACTGCGCAGCGCATGATAGCGTGCTTTTATACGCCCTACAACCCTACGCTTTTTAGCCTGAATACGTCCGACAATCTCCTGCTGCTTAGCCTGCAGCTTATTTACAAAGCTCATAACCTGCAGACGCACACGACGCTCAAGCATAGTCAGTTGAATTTTTGCAACAGCTGCGGCAACAGCTATTACTGCCTTCACCTGTGCAACAATCGCAACTATTTTTTCTAACCAGTCATTGTATAATAACTGCACTTTCTCTAAAAGCATAGCGTAAAATTCGCGTGCTTTCACTTCACAGTGATTATATAAGGACTGTACTGCTGCCAAAAGCTCGGCATACAACTGCTTAGCTTTTGTTCCGCAGTAATCATATATTGATTGCATTTTCTCATTACATCGCTCCAAGAAATTTTGACTCATCCTGATACTCCTTTTATTTTTAATATCTATTAAAATGCTATGCTTTTATTTTTTACGAAGCTAATACAACGTTTATATTTTAATACTTTTCACGCATTTAGTCAAATTTTTGACTAAAATTCCGCCCGGACTATCATTAAGCTTGCGAAATAAATTATGCACAATATATTTTTCTGAGCAACTGTTGCCTCCCCGCAGATTCTCGGCTTTTATTTTATATAATAGCATCAAGCAGGAAATTAAATTATATAGTAATTTTAAAAGTGCATCTGTTTTATACTGTATGAAATATTTCTGCTCATACGTTACTTTGCGTATTTATAATGTTTTTGCTTACTTGACAAACACCTCTCTCTTTTGTAAGATAGATATATAATATGGGGGTATAGCTCAGCTGGGAGAGCGCTTGAATGGCATTCAAGAGGTCAGCGGTTCGATCCCGCTTATCTCCACCAGAATTTACTAAGCCGTTGGTTTGACCAACGGCTTTTTTATTGCAGACTGACTCTTGCTGTGATAGTACGACTTTAAATTGGTATTTCAAAAATATCACTCGCCTCATACGATAATATCTTATCATATTTTTCAATTTTATAGTTGACACTTTCCTATATATATGGTATTATAATTTCAGAAATTCCAATTCGATATCAATGATACGATAAGGAGGTATTAATTATGGAAAATGTAAAAAATTCTATCAAAGCCGGCGGTGCCAGAGAGGGTGCAGGCCGTAAAAGAGAGCTCCCCGAAGGAGCAAGAGTAACTTCCTTTAAACTGACCGAAACCGAACGCATCGCAGTAAAGAATTTTATTGCTGAATTGCGCGGAGGTAAAAAATCCCAAGCTGAAATGCTTGAGGCAAAGAGAGAACAAAGAGTGCACGAGCTTATAGCAGGAACTACAGACCCTATTACCGAGGCGCTGTATGAAGTCATCAATCTGTACGGCGGACGTGGCAAAGGCTTCCGCGAAGCTGAACGCGTGGGAAAAACCATCAGCGTAATTGCGTTCAAGGATGCTGTGCAAAAATGGGAGAAAGAAAACCCCAGAGATTAACCCGCACGACACAAAAACCCCACAGCTTTCGCCGTGGGGTTTTTGCTGAAAAAAGGTGGTAAACGTTAAACAAAAAACATTAAGGTGGAATGTTCATGGAAAATGTTATGACATTTACCAAAATCATTATAGCATATTCAGCATATTTTTGCTAATATTTTTATTTTGTTTTTGATTATTCCATAAGAAGAAACTTCGGCACACAGTCCGGAGCAAGCGGATAACTTAGAATTGCTTTTCGGCAATTCATGTGTTATACTTTTCTCAAGATTAAGGCTCTGCTTGAGCAGTTCTAGCGGCAATCGTAGCCGTGTTGACTCTGCCCAAGCAGGGCCTTTTTTGCTGCTTGCGGTACTGGCTTTACATAAAAACAGCACCCACGCGAAACCCGCATGGGTGCTTGATTTTTTAATGGAGCTACTGACGGGATTTGAACCTGCGACCTACTGATTACGAATGTGTAATCGCATATTTCGTCACCTGTTCGCAAGGCCTTATCCTGCCAATACTAGCGGAAATCTTCCTATTATATAGGCTTGCCGAAACATCCCATAATATACCCTAAAAAACAAGTATCTGTTCCCGCTTTGTTCCCGAGATTTTCTACCCTGCGGCCTCTAACCAGGCCGCTTTTCTTTTACCATGAATACGTTGCCCACACTGCAGGCTGTTTTTCTGTCCAATCATAGTCCACACGCACTCCGATATATTTCCCCTTTTGGCTTACTCTCTTTTTCACTTCCAGCGATACGCCTTCTGCTTTTTTATCACGGCCAACCTTTACACCAACAGTGCGCAGCACCTTCGGGGCGGCGTAAATATTGTACTGCTTCAGCTCTACGGGCGTGCCTGCTGGCTTGCTCATATCTCCAACTATAACCGCCTTATCCGCTTTTCTGAAAGAGCGTTCACTTTCTGCGACTTTATCCACGTTTCCCATGCTTGTCGAAATTGTCTTATCATAGTGGACTTTTTCAACCTGCTTTGCTATGGACTTTTTTTGTCCCTCTGAAAGTTGTACGCTATCCTCTACTTTTTGCCCCGTTTTAATTTTAATAATATCGCTATTCTGCTGTTTGCAGTGCCTGTGGATAACCGCTAAGAACCCTATAGCTACTATGATTACAAGGATTATTATTTTTTTGCTGTTTATATTATTCATGCTAAATTCTCCCAATAGTTTAACGCTTTTTCTATAGGCCTATAATTCCGCTTTAGAGCCACGTAGGCAGGCGGTAGGCACTACATACGTGCTCCATGAACAATTACACCTAAAACAGAAAAAGTCTCAGTGAGCAGGGTGTCCACTGAGACCGTTTTTGTGATTTTTTTCAAGCCAAAATCAAGCATTGTTGCAAAAACAAGTTTGCGATTAGGCTTGCCTTTACTCCGTCAAGAAATCGGTGACGCCTCTTGCAACAGCCGCTGCAAAATCTCTTTTTTGGTCAATGAGTTTTTCGCAGTCTGCGTCATTGCTGATGAAGGCAAGCTCTACCAAAACCGCAGGCATTGTAGTATTTCGCAACACAATCAGCCTCGGGCCAACCTTTACGCCTCTGTCGGACGTTCCTAAGGAGTGCACAATTTGAGATTGGATACACGCTGCCAATCTGTCCGACTTGCTCCAATGGCTAAACACAAAGCACTCTGTTCCGTTGGCCTGCTCCGACGCTGCAGCATTGCAATGCAGACTTACGAACACATCTGCAGGCCAGTTGTTGGCTGATGCGCATACGTTAGGATAGTTTGGATTTTCTCCAGCCAAATTATCGGACTGCAAAAGCTCAACTTCACAACCTGCTTTGCGTAAATAATCTGCTACCATGTCGCCCACCTCTTTAACAATGGCAGCTTCGGTAACTCCATACGAATAATTCACTGCACCGCTATCCACATCAGGGCAGTGCCCAGGATTGATAAACACTTTAGCCATTCTCTTTTTCTCCAATCTTCACTCCGCGCATCTCGACATATTTGTTGCCAAGTTGCGCAATGATGTATCCGATACAACCCACGCTGAAGGCCTCATAGTTGCCCCAGGTGCGCCCGATTACTGCAAGGTATACGCTAATACCTATGAACGCCAAAAACGCTCCTACAGCGCAGACACGGCCTATAGACAAGGCTGTGTCATCCTTCTTGAACATATTAATCAGTTTTCTCACTGCTTTCACTCCCTTCACTTATTCCTCGCAGGGCAATTGACGCATCTTGCTTCCAAATTGTCCATGCGTCTTTCTAATTTATCAGTATTCACAAACAAAGTATGCAGCTGCTCTTTGTTTCCGGCAAGCTCTTCGTTGTTCTCGGCTACCTCTTGACACAGCTTTTCAACCGCCCCTGCCAACTTGTCAACGCTGACCTGCATCGACCGCATCTGCTCTTGCGCAGGCGTATTGCTTTTTACTAGCGGCACGATTATCCACGTCAAGAAAAACGCCATCAATCCGCTAATTATTCCTAGCTCTTGTAATGTCATTATACTACTCCCACTTTATAGCTTCCAGCTCTTCCATCGTCTTACACTCCTGCACTTGCTGTTTAAGGGTGCGGTATTTTACATGTAAGGCATTACTACGCACGGCAACAGCAGCGATAATCATACGCAGGTCGTTAGCAGTAACCTTAACATCAGCATTATCTGCTGTTGTCCAATCAATGCTTGCTCCCTCGCCTTGTAATGATAAGGCAATGATAGCTGCATTAATTCTATCTCTCGCTTTATCGTCATAGTCAAAGCTATGTCCGCTGTATTCGATTGGTTCAACCTCTGCAACGTCACGCTGGCGCTTTAACATCAAGATTTTGCGTTGTTTTATGTTTTCCAACGGCTCTTCCTCGTGCGTAACGGTTACGCCTAATTCTGCTAAGGCTTCGTCAGAAATCGACAGAGGGATAAAAACGCCGTCCTTGCCTAGTGCTTCCGAAAGCTCGTATAAATTGGAATAGGTCTGCTCTTTATATGTGTAAGTTGTTTGCATCAAATCACCGCCTTAGTTAAACACAATTTCGACTTTAAATTTCTTACCGACGTTGGCGGCAGTAAACATGCTTGATATATTTGACGGCACTTTCTGAACATAGGTGTAAAAGCCTGTTGCAGTACCTTGCCACGATATTTTGCCTACTGCCAAATTAACCGTTACACCTGTTTCCATAGGAGTAATGTTAAGGCTGATATTGCGACTGCCACTCGTCACACCTTCTTCCTTAAAGGCTACATCAAGCCATCCACCATAATAAGAGAGTATAACAAGAGTAACGGCTCTGCCGTCATGCGTAACATCCCCTGTAACTTCACCATAGTAACCACTATTGTTATTATATCCATACTGACCACTTTTAGTTCCCATAGTCATAATGAATACATTCTCTTGCACACTGCCACTTTCAGCCTTCTTGCCCATAAACATACGATTAAGTCCCATAATATCACCTCTAGGACAACTTGGATGCCTGTACGATGCTTGTTTTGTTACCGCTATTATCTAATGTTATAAAGATATTAAGTAATAAACCCGCACTCGTAATAGCAACATCACTAGCACTACCAAGGTATTTAAGCGTTCCTGCATTAGTAATAGTCAGAGGATAGTCAGCATTAGATTTTATATATGCAGTAAAGACTAATGATTGTCCTATGCTTAATAGAAATGAGAAGTTTGCTAAGTCTAAAGTAAAACTACCTGTTGCATTATACACAGCAGTAACGCTAGAAGGTTTTACAGAATTTCCATTAGTGTAAGCAGTTGTATATTTTTCTACACCCAACAAGGCTAAATTAAACGACTGCTGAGCCGTCCATGTATTCTGTGTAGACGTGCTTACTCCACCACCACTAGAAGTAGAGATATTAACATTACCATTTGAATCGGGCGTAACATTATTTACCGATTTCACAACAGTAGGTTTATTGGTCAAATCGTTATAACTTCCACTTGTAGCGACTGTTGCAAGGTCTGCCGTGTCTGCTTTGGCTGCAAGAGCTTGTCCCCATGCTGTGCCGAATTCATCGAATTTTGTCGCTACTGCTTTATTCTGAATAGCATTTGTGCTTGTGCTTGATAAAGTATCGTCTACAATAATCGCTTCGGGCATCGTCGGCTTATCTAATAAATCGTTATAGCTACCGCTGGTAGCTATGGTAGCTAGTCCGGTAATCATACTCGCGGGATGCGAGCTAGGATGCGTGTAAACCGTATCTGTAAATTTAGCATTTTTAGGTACGGCTGTTTCCACGGTCAGTCCGTTTACCTTGGCAGCATTTGCCGCCGTGTCATTTTTGCCCAGTTTTTCAGCAAGCATAGCTTTGACCTTGCTATAAAAATAAGCAAGGCCGTCCAAATCTACCAATTTAGCCATATCAAATATCACCTCCGTAGGCTATCAGAACAAACCCGCCTGTACCGTTTGTACCGCCAGCACCGCCTACAGTTATAGCATAGCTTTGCCCAGCGGTAACGCTGACATACTGCGAGTCATAGCCGCCAGAGCCGCCATATTGTCCACCTCTGCCGTATGTACCCTTGTTTATGTCAAATGACATTAAAAAGCCGTCTGTTATGCTGTTGCCTTTAGACGCATTACCATTAGGAGTGCCGCCGTCACCTTTGCTCCATGCCACGCCAGCTCCATAACCACCTGTTGCAGTAACGCCGAACGCTGACGTATTGCCGCCGTCTTTGCCGTTGCCGCCTAAGCCACCTTTACCAGCTCCACCGCCACATACAGCGACACGCATACGAGATACGCCGCTAGGGACAGTAAACATATAATCGCCAGCATCAGTCCAATATTTTTCGGTGTACGGCACGCTGACAGCCGCTGTGTGCTGTGTAGCGATTGCATACGTCACGCCGTTTATGCTGACACGTCCTGCTGTAGCGTTTGCGTCAGTGACGTCTTTCAAAGCGACATAGCCACTGCCTACTCTTAACGCCTTGCCACCTGCTTCGGCGGCTGTGCTATATATGTTGCACCCTACCGCCGTGCCGCCTGTTTTTTGGATATATAATTTAGCCATGTTGTCACCCTATCCATATCTTGCCGCCGGGAATGTTGAGCGTACCCGTGACAGTAAGCGTTTCCGCCGTTGTGCTACCTGTCAGCTTTGTGTTAGCTGTTGACGGTATTGTAGGCTTGTTTTGCAGGTCATTATAATTACCGCTCTTAGCAACGCTTGCTAAATCACTTGCGGCAACAGCTCCGAGGTTAGCTCTTGCCTGTGCCGCCGTGGTTGCGCCTGTGCCGCCCTGTGCAATGCTGACAACGCCGCCGCTAGGTATCGTGCCTGTACCTGCTAAGGCTAGGGCATTATCTATCTCGTCATAGCTTGCTATCTCGCCTTTTTGCATCACTCCGACAACCTTTTTGCCGTCAGCCGCCGTCGCTGTGATTCCCTCTGCCAAATCGTTGGCAGTGACGGTGTCGCTTGTCAAATCAACAAGCGTGCGACCGCCATAAATAATTTTATTTACTGCCATTTCCTACGCTCCTTAGCCGATTGTAACAGTCAATCCGCCCTGCGGATTGTCTGATTCGTTATAAGGGATTGCGTTAACGGTTACTTGTGACAGGTAATTAAATCCCTGTGTGCTGTCCGGCAGGATGGTCTGCGCTGTTGTTTTAGGGATAACGCTTTTAGCCTGCGCCTTGACGTCTTCGGCGCCGGACATTGTACCGATAACGCCCAAAATCGATACTCCTGCCCTGATGTTGGTAGCGATAATTTTCGCTTGCTCAGTTGCACTGATTTTAACCTTGCCTGCGCCGTCATGATAACCAATGGGCACGGTGTATTCGTCAGCTTTTTTGCTGATTTCACCGCTTACAGCGCCATTGTTTTGCATCTCACCTGTAATTTTTACGCCGTTAACATACGCTGTTTTACCGCTCAAAATCTCTGCGCCTGCCGCTGTTGCATCAGATGTATCAGCGTTGTATGTGCATGCGCCTACAATCGGCGCGCCGCTCTTATCATGAGCGGTTGCACCTTTCAAAATCTTGTCTGCTGTTACTGTATCGGCGGTTAAATCGATTAATGTTTTTCCACCATACACAACCTTGCTAATATTTTTTTCAGCCATAATTTACTTCGACCTCACTTCCTATGTATGCCGTGATTCCGTCGGAAAGATTCGACGTTTCAAAATACGGAATTTTTTCAACCGTAATATTTTTTGTTAATTGTTTGTTCGCTGTTGGTAATATCTGCACTTCATGAGCTTCTGAGTGAATGCTATAAGCTCCCTCGTAAACTTCTGCACCAATAATGCTTCGTGCCGTCAACGTTCCACGCAATTCGCCTTTAACGGCTGTCAATGTTCCATGCAACTTCATCAGTACGTCACCTCTTCCAGGATGCAGAACTCATGTGGCGGAATAATGGTATCAACGTACCCATCTGCACGTTTGAGCTCTACATCGTAAATATACGCCCCAAACGTTAAGCCTTCGGTGTCCGACGGATTGATGGTTAATTCACCGCCCGTGATAATCTTTTGCAGTACGATGTTTGGATTTCTAACAGTCCTGCGTACTGTAAAAGTTAAAACATCATCATCGTTCAATGCAACCTCTTGCCCATCCATGTCGGTAACAGTGATGCTAAATTGTCCACTGTCGCCTCGGATTAAGCTGATGTTGTTATCATTCACTCGGAACACTCTCGTCACCTCCCAAAGTTATGGCGTTCACCTCGTCAACACTCTTGCAGGCATCTACTTCAGCCTGTTTCACCCATCCTGCCTGCTTGCATGAGCCTATATGCATCGACAAGTCCGCCATCCACTGCATGACCTGTGACGGCTTCAGCCAAAACACTTCCTTGCTGTTCTTACCTTCCGCAATGCCACGGACGGGGCAGCCATCGGGATACTTCTTTGCAAACAATGGCGTTTCTACATTTAAGGCAATGCCCTGCATGGTAAGTTGCGTCTCCTTGTCACTGTCATAGCGTACAAGTGTACCACTTGCCTCGCTTACAAAACCGCCCGTGATGCTGGATGCCGTCCACTGTGTAACCTCATATAACTTGCGCTGTTTGGCGTACCACAATGGCTCGACGTCTGTATATTGCTCCCACAGGCTACACCATGGATAATATACACGCTCGTTGGCTTTTGTTGGGCAAGGTGCATTAACAATGTTTATTATTTTGTTGTTTTGGTCTACTATGCAAATCATTTATAACGCCCCCAGTTGTTTTATCATGATTGTACCAGCTTCGCCATCAACAGCTGCCGTAAAATTCTTCCAACCTTTTTGGCCAGCTATGCCGCCAACGGCACTAACAGCGCCACTATTTTTTATAGTGTTGCTGATAATGTTAATTGTTCCACCACCGCCACCACCACCAGGAGCAGTATAGTGGCTGTTCCCATCTTCGCCCTTGCCACCATCTGCAGAAATCTTACTGCCTTCCAATAAGGCGACCTCGGGAGCAATAATTGATATTCCTGCACCACCACCGCCGCCACCGCCAGACGTGTACCCGCCAGTAACATCAGCACCACCGCCGCCACCACCACCATTGCCACCATAAGCAATGCCTATGCTGACACGTGAGTTGCCGCCTGCAGCGCCTTTGCTTGAGCTAACTCCACCACCTGCACCACCATAACCACCGCCCGTGCCATCTTGTCCTGCCGTAGCATCCCTGCGCTCGGAACTGCTTTCATCACCAGACATCCAACCACCATCGCCACCCATCGCACCACCTGCGCCACCTTTGCCGTTGGCTCCAGGACTGCCGTTGCCGTTGATAGTGCCTGCTATAACAACGCTGCCTGTGGCTTTGATAACTAATTGCTTATTGACACTTACAGTCACGCCAGCTTTGATAAATACCCTTTTATAATTCTTGATTCCGCCAATAGTACAATCTGCTTCCGGAATAAAATCGCCATCACTGCCATCGCCTCTGTCAGTGTACCAGCTAGGGTATTTATTGGACTGCACCGCCGCCAACGTGCCCATGCCTGTATAACTAATCTGTACAATCTTGCCAGCATCAACGGCAGAAAACTCAATCAGCCCTGTGTTCCAATTATCGTTGCCGTCTGCTTTGGTTGCATAATCGGGGCGGAATTCCCCCGCTGCAGGAGTTGCCGCAACCTCGGTCAATGCTGATGCAGTGACAGCACCTGTTGTGCTGTCTACCCATACGGCTCGGATGTTGCTCGGGTCCTGCTTCTCGGGCACCTCGTTCAGTCTTATCACATAGGGCGATACACTTGGAATAATATGCGTTTCCGTCAAATTGATGTAGGTTGTTGTTCCGCCGTCACCTACAAACGGATTGATTCTAATATTACTAGGTTCGCTCATTTACTTGCCGCCTTTCCTGTTTTATTCGTTGCCTGCTGCAGCAATTCATTGTTTCTTGCATTGCGCTCAATATCTAGTAAATACTTGCTGATGGGAGGTGTAGGAGGCTCCCCAAGCTCCATATCACACGCAATGCCCTTATCGCCGCTGACAGTGTATTTCAGCTTTGTGATTGGATATTTGCGAGCCTTGCCGTCTGTGTCAGTAATCAATGCCTGACCATCTACGGACAACCTACGCACCCAGAACACTCCATCAGGCTTCGGGTAATTAAGCTCTACGCCGCCCACCTTAGCAGACAGCTTAGGCTCTTTCACCTTGTCAAGCTCTGACTGCCCCCAACGTTCTGCGTCCGCTGCTGTGTATGCTGTTGGCAATGTCCACACAGCTTCTGACACGCCGTATTGTTCTTGGCTTTGCTTATCCTCTACTGTTGCAAGCCAGCTTTCGCCTGCTTCATCCACACTTGCACCCTTGATGCGAGCGTAATTTACTATCTTGCTTATATCTTGGTCGGGCAAGAAGCTGTTCAAATGCACACCCACCCAAAAACGAGCCTCTTCGTTTATCTTGTCGGTACGTGGCTTGAAGTAGAATTCATGATATTCATCTACGCCGTAAACAAAATCAGTTGCAAATTCGGAAAGCTGCTCTAAGGCTTCCTTTGCACTCACACCGTCGAAAACAATCTTGCTTATGCGGTAACCGACATTGTAAATCTTACTGCCGTTAAACACGATGCCTGTTTTTCGCTCAACGAGCCTGCAAATCTCTCTTACAATATCAGCTATTTCCCTGTCGGTGTATTCAGCAAATATCAGCACCTTGCTTAGCTTATCAAAAAAGCCATAGCAAGTAATTTTAAAATCTGTAGCAGTGCCGCCACTGTCGGGGCGAGTCAAAACTTGACCACTGTACCAAGGCCGCTTGTCACCGAACAAATAAATATCTACACGCTGGCCGTATGCAATCTCTGTAAACGCAGGGAACTGCTTAAAGGTAATCGTGCAACTGCCGCAGCCATTCTTCGCAAGTTCAAACTGCAATTGCGAAAACGGATTGTTTTCGGTGCCGTTGGAAAATATGGCGGTCTTCGTGCCGTCCTTGTTGAAAAATATAACTTGAACAGCACCAGGGATATACGTGATACTGCCTGCGGTTCCACCTCCGCCTGTTCCACCGCCACCTGTGCCGCCTCCGCTTGTGGTTTTCTTTTTGCTTCCTGCACCCCATACAAACGAGCCGTATAAGCATGATCCGAAAATAATGTTGCTCATGCTAACCACCTATTACGCCATTTGATAACCACCTTGCCCTCGCTGCCTTTAATCTCATAGGTATTCGTCCCAGGCTTTGCAGTCAAAAAATGGCCACTGAAAGCATTGATAGCATTGTTTGCATCACGCCGCACTGTTCCTGCTTTGGTGTCTATAGTCAATACTGCAGGATTCGTGAGCAATGTGTCAGCCACACGCATCGTCTTGCCACTCTCAATGTGTCTGAACGTCACATCAGCCATTGTCATTCCGGTGCGAGGAACTAAAGCAATGCTCAATGGTGTATCTACAGAACCTGCGTTAATAATTGTTACTGTTGTTCCCTCATCGGGCAAGATATATCCTGCCTTGCTACTTTCGCTGTCTGCATACCTAAACGGGTCGGCCAATAATAACGTAATATCAATATCAGCTCGCTGCCCTTGATAGCCTTTAATCCATTTTGCTTTGCTGGATGCCATGCAGGATACATTATAAAAGCCATTGCCCACAGACAAGGTGTATTCCTGTTGGTAAAACAATCTTAGCAATTCATTCAGCCGCCAATCATAATCAGCTTGATTCGTTCCACTGATTAAAAAGCTCAGCTTAATCTTTTTCCCGTCTATATAGCCGTCGCCTGTGATGGTCGAGCCGTGGCTATATCCACGTTTTGAAGCTGTTGCTCTTACTGTCAAATCAGCACATGATTCCAGGCTATACCTGTACGGGAGCTGCTGGCCATTGATAACAAGCGGATAAGTCACCCTGTCATTATATTTTGCTCTCATAAAATCACCCCCGCATACCCATTGCAAGTGTATATTCAAAATCTGCCATCAATCCGTCATAGTCAGTGCCATTGTTAATGTCGCCGTAGTTATTAAATTCAACCACTGCACCGCTGCCGCCGCCACTGCTTACCGCTCCGCCAATGGCATAACCATTGTTCAAAGCATTCAGCAAAGGCAACCCTAACCTGCGTACGGCCTTTGCATTGATAACATATTCACCATTCGATAGCATTGCAGGAATACTATCGCTAGTACCCGTACCTGCACCAAACACGGGGCCACCATTCGCCTTCTGCATGATGTTGCCAGCCGTGATACTGCCCAAGCCAGCCGCTGTCATTGCCGTTGTCGCCGCTGCATATGCTGGCGGACCTGCTATCGGGCCTAATGTGGCAATACTCTTTTGAACCGCTGCAGGGACGGCCGCTGATGCTTCTTTCGCACTGTTTGCCGCATTCTCTACAGCTTGCTTTTTACCCAACAACTTCTCCAGCACGGCCGCTGCCTGCTTCTTAATCATGAACTGTATAAACATATTGACAATGCTTTTCGTGATGTCCTTAAACACATCGGACAGCTTGCCGCCCTCTGTAATAACATCAGCAATGCCACTTGCAAGCTGATTCTTCACCGCCTCGCCTGCCTGCAGTTCGAAGTCAAGCATGTTTTGCTGGCTCTCCATACGCCAATCAAGTAACTGTTGCCGTAGTTCCTGTTCCTGTTGGAGGGCAACCATTTTTGCCTCTTGCTCAGAATCGAGATACTCCAGGAATTTTTCTCGTTCCTGCTCATTGAACGCAGCATTCATATCTGCCTTCGCTGCCTGCAGTGCTGTTTCAAGGCTGATGCTCTTTTCGTATGCCTGCTGGTCGATAGCATCTTTCAATGCCTGCTCTTGCGCAAGGCTTGCCGCATACAACGCATTTCGCTCATCGTACAATGCTTTTGCTTTGGCTATGCTTTCCGCATTGCCTGTACGCTCTGCGCTTGCTCTCAACGCCTCTGCTTCCTGCACCGCCTGCAGCTGCTTGCTCAACATCTCGTCAACAGCCTTCATGCGTGCCTGCTTCTCTTGGTCAATCTTCGCAAAGACTTGGTCGCTGCCATTTAGGCCTGCGGTCGCTATGTCTAAGCTCATCTTGTCGAAGTCCTCTTGCAAGTCCTTTGTTGCCTTGCCTGCTCTGGTCAAGGCTTCCGAAACTCTGTTGACTTCGCTTTCAAGCTGTCCGAACTTCTTGCTACCAGCCTTGCCAATGCTACTACTATCAGATGGAGTAAATAATTTCCCATTGTATGTGGGCTTCTCCTTTTCCGGCTGTTTCTTCTGTTCTTCTGCAGGAGCATCTCCATAACTACCACCGCCACCGCCATGACTGCCATCGGAAGAACTTTCTGTTGTGGCTCTTTGTTTGGCTGCAAGCACCTGTCTGAACCACTCAATCGCTTCTTGCGCCCATGCTCTCACGCTTTCAATAGCCTTGTCCAGCATCTCATTAAAATCTTTGAGCCACTCAGGGCAATACCCTGCTATTGTCTCAAACATCCAGCTAAACACTTCTACATTTGCCTTCCCCAGCCACAAGAACGCTTCTGCTATTGCATCGCAGATAATAGCAACAGTTGTGAATATTGCCTCCATCCCTGCACGGAAAGCTTCTCGAATGTTATCCCAGTACACGATTACACCTGCAATAGCGGCACCCACTGCCGCAAGTCCTGCCACAATCGGGGCAGTTAAACCAATTGCCGCACCCATTGCAGCCACTGCAGCCACAAGTGCAGCCACAAGTGTACCGACAATTATTGCAGAAAGTGCACCAATTGCGGCAATCACAGGTGCTGGAACACACTCTTTTATAACATCAGTAAAGCTTTTCCCTGCATCGGTCGCTTCCTGCATCTTCTTTTGAAACTCTCCGAGCTTGTCAGAAACATCCTTTAGGATGCCTTTGATGTTAAAAGCTTCGGTCATATATTGACCAATGGTTACGGATGTATTCCCTGCGGTTTCCTCAATGTTGGCAAGCAGGCCAGCTACTTCATCAGATGTTTTGGCCATCATACCGCCGAACTGTTCATTCATGCCTGCGACAATGGTCTGCACGGCCGCCTTAGAGTCAATAGCGCCTTTAGAACAAAGGTCTTTCATTTCCGCTACAGTTTTACCTGCGGCCTGTGCCAGCATATCCCATGCGCTAATACCTGCGCTAGTAAGCTGCATCATGTCCTGCGCATTGAGCTTGCCACTGGTCTGCATCTGTCCTAAGGCATAAGCAAGACGGCCTACACCTTCCGTGCCCATACCTAAGCCGCTCGCTGCATCACCCAGGCTCGTAAGCATAGGAATGATTTCCTTCGCTTGAAAACCAAACGCCATTAGTTGCTGTCCTGCCTTCACAACGCCAGGAACATCGAAGGGAGTCTCTGCGGCAAACTTCTGCAGGTCTCGGAGCATCTGTGTACCTGCATCTGCAGATTTTAACATAGTTTGAAACGCAATTTCATATTGCCGCATTTGTGCGGCAGCCTTAACACTTGAAATACCTAAATTCACGATACTACCAGCAATAGTGCCTATTAAAGAACCTAACTGCACCGCGCCTAGCGCACTCATAGACTTGTTTACGCCGTCAAGTGCCTTGCTTGCTTTACCGCATGCAGTGTTGACCTTTGTTGCGCTGTCCTTTACCTTGTTGGCCATATCGTCAAATTTCTTGCCTGCGTTGCTGGCCTTGTTGCCTGTGTTATCAATCTTCGCACCTGCATCGCTCGTAGCTTTTGCCGCGCCCTGCATAGCCTGCTCAAACCTAGAACTGTCTGCAGTAATCTCAACTTTAACTTGCTTAGCCATCGCTCTCACCCCCTCCGTATAACTCGTCAAGAAATGCACGATCATCATCGGTTATTCGTCCGTCAAATCGCCCATCCCTGAATATATCTTTTAACTTCAAAGTCTTTTTCGAGGACTTGCCAGCATAATTCGCAATATATACCGTCACCAATGCGGCCAGCATATTTTCCTGCTGTTGCCGTCTCCACCTGTACCCATTCCAGATGTTTATAACGTCTGTCGGCGTCATGTATGCACATTCTTCGGGAGTCTTTTTCAGTATGGCGTAGAAAATCCATTCCACTTTAGAAAGCCACTCTGAAAAAGAAATTACTTCCCCTCGGCTTCCTCTTCCTTATCTTCCAAGGCAGTCAAAATCTCATCGAACGGGCCTCTGTCACTCACTACTAAGCCACAAATACCCAACGCCGCCAACATTCTCAGTCGCAGGTCAATCATGCCGTTTTCTACCTCGGCACAATAATCTGCAATCCAGCTATCAAGCTTGTTGCGGCTGATGCCTCTTTCATACACCTTCAGCGAGCAATACAGGCAGGCAATAATCTCGGTGACGCTCCATTGCTCTTTCTGCATCAAAGAAAAAACATTATGGCTCGGCAACATTGCCTCCAGCTCTTCCAACGCTCCAATGGTAAATTTCGCTTCTCGCTCTTCGCCGCCAATGTTAATATTTACGCTCTTTTTAATCATTTGTCATTCCTCCTAAAAAATAAAAGGGCAGTATAAAAATATACCGCCCCTATTCTTAGCCTCTCGGGTCCGCCATTGCATCCTGCGTCTTCGGAGCACCTTTGCCCTTCAAAGTAACACTCAGAACCGCTGCATCATCATGAGCTGCAGTTTCTTCCATGCTAGTGATACTATACCAGTTTATAATACTTCTGCCGTTCTTGCTCCATCTCAGCAGGTGTACAGGCTCGTCGGCTTCAAACGCTGCCCATAACTCTTTCACTGCTTGCTCCGCAGGCTTTACAATCAGCTCTACAGTAAGCTCGGTACTCTTCACGCCTGCTTCTGCATCACCATAGCCGCCGCTGGTCTTGTCGGTCAGGTCAATCTCTTCAGCACTTGCGCTATAATCTGCGCTGCGCTGGCCACCAAGCAACGTCCATTTTGGGCTCTCTTCGCTCGCACTCTCTCCATAATTGAGGAATACAAGCACATTCTTGCCTAACAGCTTCTCGCTAGTACTTTTCATCTTAGGTCGTACAGCCACCATGTTATACCTCCATATCGTATTCGACTTGATATTCCAACAGCATCGCTACCGCCTTTGTATTGTTGGCCACTGCACCAAACACAATGCGCTTGACTAAGCCGTTGTCAATCATGCCACCTAAATCGTTATTATGTAACACCTCAAACAGGGTGTCGCTCAAATCATCAATATCAGTTGTGCCGTTAATATCTAACACATAAATGCTATATACCGCCGTTGCTGTGCATACATCATACGCATCCTGCTCAAAGGTAACCTCATCGCAAGAAATTGTACCCTCAACACCTTTGCCAGCGGAAGCACCTACGATATTAACGTTCCACTTTACGCCCGGCACTGCTTCCTTGATAATGTCAGCAAGTGCGTTTGTAACTTCTCTCGCTCTGCTCATCGGTTAACCTCTCATAAGGCTAATGGTAGCACGGCTAGTGCCACCTGCACCCGTAAAATCATTTGCGTTAATCATGGCAGCCAGCATCTTTACTTCCTTGCCATACAGTTCGGCCTTCTGCGCAAATACATCATCATGCCTGCTTCCGTCAAATGTCACGCTCGCATCTGTGCCAACACTGGCCACAGCACGCACATAACAGGCGTAGGCAACGCCCAAACGCTTCACATTATGACTTATAGGCTGTTGTATCTGTGCCACGCCGTAGCGCGCCGCTATGCTCTCCAGGTATGCATTTGCTTCGTCAACATCTTCTTGCGTGACAAGCAAAACCCTGTCGGCAATGTTATCAAGTGTAATAATCTCCACTACAAGCCCTCCGCTAAATTATCAAGTGCTATCTGAAAGCGCTTTTCTATATTCGGCATTTCTTTTTCTGCGGCCGAATACAAAAACGGGTCGGCCTTTATTCCAGGGTGTCGCACCTTCTTTGCAAAGATAAACTCGTTACCATTCACCCATCTTAAGGCCTTCTTGCTTCGTGGCACTATGTTATGCGCCTTCGTGCCTTCATGCAGGAATACGCCGTAGGGCACTGCTGGGGACAGGAATATTTCTGCCCTTGAATCCTCCACCGCAGTTTCTACGCCCGAGCGTTCCATATTGCCCGACCTTGTTTTGTATCTATGATGAGTGGCCGCATGCTCTTTAATGTCACGTGCGGCCATCTTCATTTGAACCCGGACCATCTGCCGAACCTTTTCCGGCGCTACTTCAAACGCCTTGACTAACTTTTCAAGGTCACAATCAAGCTTCAGCTTCATCTTTCACAGGCTCTTCCTTTACAGGCTCTTCCTTTACAGGCTCTTCTTTCGCAGGCTCTTCAGGTGCCTTGTCAGCACGCTTTTTCGGTGCTTTGCACTCTTTGTAGCCGCTATTCTTGAACGCTGCAATCTGCACAGGGTGAGTGAGCTCTAAAGTTTCTTTGCCATTAGTCAACCACATATAACGTCACCTCTTATTCGTGAGTATGCTTATAAATTGCTTTTGCTTTGTTGGTCAAAATAAATGCATCGTAGTAAATGCGGCCTTCCACCAATGCACCATTGATGCCAGGCGGATTATCGTGAATCTTGTACTCGGTCAACTTCACAGGCGCACAACACGCTGCAGGATGGGTAATAATAAAATCAGTCTTTGTCGGCATATAAGTGCTAGGAACTACGATAATGGCCACGCCATCAATCATGCCGACCTGGCCTTTAACCAACATATCCTGCGCAATGTCGGATGCCTTTACAAAGGTTGCGTCCAACTTGATGGACTTATAAAACGCAGGGGTAACATAAGCAACACGGTTTGCTAAGGGCACCTTTGCATCAGTCAGCGCAACTTGACCATCTAAAAACGCAGAATATGCATTTTTATCGGTGATTGCTGCAGGTGTGGCGGATGTACCTGCCTCCGCTGCAATCTTGCTCAGACGATAAATATCCAGCTCGGGAATAACCTGTTCGTCAATCTGACGGGCCAAAGCCTTGCCTGCTTCCTTCAACAGCATCTGATCGTTTAAATTGCCCTTGTCAATGGTGAAAGTAAATGCTCTATCACGGGACAAGGTCAGTTCCTGCAAAGTATCGTCCAACTCTGCTGGAGTGCCATAACGGTTTGCACCAGAACGGGTATAATCGCCCATCTCAACAGTGCCAATGGAATAAACCTTTACAGTTTTTACTCCCACAAATTCATATTCGTTGTTTACCGCAGGGGTAGTCACAGCGCCCAGGGTAAATCTTTCGTCAACTTTGGTAGAATACTTTTCTGCATAATTTACAGTCATAACTTAATACCTCTCTTTGTTTAAGCTCCAAAACCTTCAAGGAAAGCATCAGTGCCACCACCAGCACCACCGCCAGCACCACCGCCAGCACCACCGCCGCCGTTGTTGTTGACCTTGACTGCCCAGGCATTGTCTTTCAGCCAGCTATTTACGCCATCCTCAACGGATACATCTTTGCCGTCAGCGCCTGTATATGCAAGGCTATCATCATCGTTAACCTTGATATTGTCCAGCAACAGCTTTGCCATATCCTTCGGCGCTGCAGCATTGCCCTTTGTCAAAGCCTCTACTGCCTTCGCCATCTTTTGGCTTGCAATGTATTTTGCTTTCTGCTCGTCTGCCTGCTTGGTCATATCTGCGAGCTGGTTAGTAACAGTCTCAACCTGTTTGGTAAGTGTGTTAATCTGCTTTGCAACCTCATCAGGCTTTTTGCCGCCTTGGGCAAATTGGTCAAGTGTGGCCTTCATGCCTTTTGCTTTCTCAACAACATCATCGCTATCAGCCAAGCCAACAGCTTCGAGCACATTCTTCAGCTTAGTTGCGTTCTGCTCTCCAGCAATACGATTCTTCTTTGCTTCATTGTTCAGTGTGTTGATTTCCGCTTTAATGGCAGTGATAAGCTCTGCACCATTCTCAACCTTTTCAAGTGCGGTGTAAACGTCTTTTAATTCCATGTTCTATACCTCCGTATATACGGGCCTCCGCCCACCTTTTGCCTCTCCAGGCATATAAAAAAGCAGACTCCGAACGTAATGTTCAAAATCTGCTTAATCAATCATTCAATTTTAGGTAATTTAATTATTCGCCATTCATCATTTTGATAGCTAACTTTTCTAATTCCTCCAAGCACTCTTCAAGTGTTGGCGGGTCCGGACATCCTTTTACTTTTACATCTTCCATATAATGTGTCCCCCTCTGATTAAAGCAAGCAACGCTTTTTTAGCAACTGCTGTTCTGCTTATTTTTTTGCCTTTCACACCAGATATAACATCAAAAACTATTTTTCCTGCTGTAATTCTATCATAATTAGTAGTTTTTTGCAATGTTTCTACACGCCCAGAATTAGTAATCAGTGAAATTCCTTGTATATTTTCGTATTCCAAAAGCAGATATATATCTCTAAGAGAGAAACTGGTTCCCCAAGGGTGATTATGTAATATTTGTATATTCTCATGTTCTCGCAACAAACTATCCACTGAAGCAGAAATATCTATGCTGTTTTCCTCGCCTTTTATCGTCTGCAGATTTTTCAAGTCGCTGCTTAAAATAAACGCTACTTCTTTATGATTATTTTTTTTCATAGCATAACTTAACAGTTGCTTATGCAGTTCTCGCATAGTTACATTTTCTTGTTTTGAAAATCCCGGAAACGCAAACACCCTTAACCTGTCAATCATCTTTTGTGTAATTTTAATTTTTCTATTTTTCCCTTGAGTTTCAGCAATTCTGCTTTTGAGTCCACTCACGCCATTATATCTCGACAGTACCCCTTGCCAATTCTTGCCGTCATTCCACAGGCGCAATCCCTTTTGCCCCAACACTTCCGCCCTGCGTGCCTCTGACAGCCCTTCAAGCCATTTGTTACCGCCTGCCTGTGTTTGGTTGCGCTCTTTGCTTAAATCGACCTCACCCACGTAAAGCTCTACATAGCGGCACAAGCAATGTGGATGCACTGGCAATGGCGGGACTTTATCTTTCGGGTAAACTCCCTTCCCAAGCCCGTACAGGTCTGCACCTGCATACAGGTCGCAAATGTCGAACTTCGGATGCCTTGTGCCCAGCTTGAACCTTATTGCAACAACATCTTCGTCATCCATTGCTTTACGCAAGAATCCGTCTGCATATGCTCTTGCCATCTCCGTTCTTACAATACGCTCCGCAACATAGCGTGATTTTTCGTTGACGGCTACCTGTATCGCCTTTTCTAACTGTTCTTCCGTGCCTTCCTGCACTGCCTTCACAAGTTGGACGTATGACGCACGGAGAGCCTTGTTAGGCGCTCCATTCCTGCCAAGCCTTACAATGTTACCTAAAGCCTTTTTCTGCGTCTGTATGGCCTTCCTATCGCCTAGCGTGGCCTTTCGCACTTGCTTGATATACTGCGGCAGGTCCTGTGCCCTCACAACATCCCCGCCCTGCTCATATCCATCATACAAAGCACGAGCCGCATCTGTCCACGCTGCATTTCGCCGCATCTGCTGTCTGACTGTATCAGCAATCATATTATGCATCTTCTGCTCAGCTCCATGCAGTTTTTCGGATAACTTCATGCCGCTGCTGTCCCATGCTTCAGCAAGGTTGCGTGTCCATTCCTTTTTCACTTCGCCGGCAACAACACCAGGCGCAATACCATAGCCATACGCTGCCGCTTCTACCAATGCCGAACGCACATTATCCAGCCTAAACACTTCGGGGAACTCTCTGCGTACAACATCAATGGCAGCATCAATCTTCACGTCATGCAAAAGCAAATCATACAGGCGGTAAATAACCTTGTTGGCCTGCCTGCCCCACTCCGCATTAAGCCTGTTGATTAAATCTATCAGCTCTTGATTATTCTTCGCCATTGCCTTCACCGCTGTTAATATAATCTAACTTCTGCTGTTCCTGCAGGTTGCGGTACTCTTCCACCAGCACGTCAAATTCATCTGCCTTCAGTTCCGGCAAATAACTTGTCAGCACACGTTTAAACACTTCAAGGTCAAAGCCATCACCGAAATTCAACCCTTTGGCAACCTCTGCGTTAGCAAGTTCCTGCTCAACCTCGGAAATCTTGAAGTCATTCGGATAATTCACTTTGTAATCAAGGGCAACCCCCGTCCAGATGCTAAACATTCTTGCAACCTTCATTTCGGCATTTTCTACCACGTCGGCAAAATCCGACAAAATCTGATTGGTTGCTTCGTAGTCCCATGCTTTGGCCTGCCCACTCTGCAGTTTATTCGAACCTGTCACATTGACTACAACGGCCATGCGATAAATTTCCTGCTGAAGGTTCGCAATCTGCGTGGCCAACACTGTCGCAGGGTCTGCTGGCGGAGCAATGAATGTAGGGGCGTGACTGCTATCTACGGGGTAACTCAATGCATTGTTAGTACCTAGCGTAATTTCTTCTTCTTCTCCGCTGCTCGGGTACGTCAGCACACTAAATGTCTGATTCATAAGAATCTCGTTAAGCCAGCTGCACATATTGAAAATTGCTAAATTTGCACGTGCCGCACTTGCAAACTCGCTCAGCGGGAAAGCGTCATGTGTCTTGTGTTCCTTGCTATACAGCGGAATCACGGGTACACGGCCGATATGCCAGCTTCCCTTACGTTCCCCCTTACTGCTTCTTAAAGTCCACCCCTCGGCCGTCATAGTGCGTGTAGCAGGCATATACTCATTATCTGCATCAGGCTCAGCATACACGAATTTTGTAATACGGCCAAACTTATCCAACACAACCTCTTTGACTGCTATTGCGTCAACAACAAATGCATACGGCAGGTTGTTTCTGTCCCTCTCATAATCTGCCAATGAATTTACTGCAAGTCCTTCGGCCATGTCCATTACAATATACGCCACGCCGTTCAGCTTGGAGCTATGCGCAGCCTTCTTCATCAGCTTGTCGATTCCATCACCCAGGAAATTTACATCATTCGCAAACAACTCCCACGCCTTAACTCCAGGGCCTTCATAATCACGCACAGCCAATGTCTTAAACACAGGGGCAACGTGTGCATCTACACAAGGCTTGATATAGTTCAGATAATAACTCAGCTTCTGCCTTAAATTGTATTTGCCTACATCCTCGCGCGTGTGTCTTACAAGATATTCGCCCGTCTGAAAACCTCCACGCCCTGCGTATGCATCCTCCAACAACTTATATAATTCCGTCTTATCATTCCGCATGTTCTCGCCCTCCTAAAAATCCACTCTTGTCGGTGTTGTCTTAATTCTCTCAGTTATGCTCTCACATATCCCCGTCAAAGCATCTTCAGCATCATCATGGATGTTCTTGCCCTCTTTTTGGTAGGCGGTCAAGCTCTTGTAAAGCTCGGGCCACCTGTTATGCCACCCATTCGGGAAGTAAATATGTTCCATACACCATGTTGCGTTGCTCAATATTCTTGCCTGCTTGTTACGGTGCTGGGTGAACCAACGCACCTTTGTTACGCTGCCCCCTTTTGCCTTCAGCAGTCGCTCCACATTCCTCGCAAAGCCACGGCCGCCGTTGTTGCTCTCAATGTCGGCAACCTTCACACGATTCTTATACAACATATCTGCCACCGCAGGCTCGGTATACTCCATGGCCTTCTGAGTGTAAACCACATCTAGGATATAAGCATCATCGCTGAAAGTAACACCATAGCAATAACTAGCCAGGTAGTCGCTACCTGTATCGGCAGTATCTGTATAGCTGGCAATTCTCTTGAATAATGGCAGCTCTCCATCATATGTCTTGAAGCTGCTATATAATCTGCCCTTGATGTCGATAGGCTCTTGCTGGTAGTTCGCACTCCATATGTCGAATCCCATTGCTTTTTTCTTCTCGCTGCAGCTCTCCCATGACAGTATTTCATCACATAACATTCTTCCATCGTCCTGCACCGCCTTCATGTTGATATGCACAGCATTGCCGCCGTAATGCTCCAGGACACGCCCTGCTAAATCATCAGTCGCCCACCTTGTCATAACTATGATAATCTTGCCGCCTTCCTCCAAACGGGAAAGCATAGTGTTCGTGTACCACTGCCAGTGTTTTTCCTTTGCTGATGCATTATATGCTTCCTCTGCGCTCTTGATAACATCGTCAATGATAAGCAAATTACAGCCGAAGCCTGTTGCTGTGCCGCTAGGGGACGTGGCAAGGTAGTTATTGTATCCACCTTCCAACCCCCACAGGTTCGCCGCTCCATCACCCGATTTTATTCGCACGTCGGGAAATACATCGTTGAACACAGGTATAAAAGCATCTGCCTTTTCTTCGTTGATGCTGTCACGCACACCCTTTGCAAATGTCTTTGACAATACCTCGTTATAACTGCCCGTCATTACCTTTAAGCTGTTGTCCTTGCCTAGCAGCCATTGTACAAACATCTGCAGTGTTCTGCTCTTGCCATGTCGGGGCGGCAAATCCATGACAAGCACCTTCTTTTCGCCTGCGTAAAACTCTTGCAGCACGTCGCACATCTCCTGCAGGTACTCCCTGCGCTCCTTGTAAAATCTCGGTGCCATCAAGTGGCAGAAATCAAAAAACCGCCTGCGGGCAAGCTCAACACTTGCACCAAAGGCGATTCGTTTCCGGACTTCATCACGCATCTTCAGCACCTTCCATCTTTGCCAATGCTCGTAGCTGTCTGTCGCTCAGTCCTTCATATGGATTTTTAACCTCGGCGGCCATGCGGATTTCCTGCTGGTCGCTCTGCCCAAGGTAATTTTTACCGAGGAAGATGGCCATTGCCGGGGACTTCTCCGCTAATTGCCATTGCTTCCTGCGCAGGGAAATTTTGCCGCCTGCTCTTTTTTGTGTGAATATTTCGGAGAAAGATTTCCCGTAGGTATCCTTACACCATCTCGTCAACGTCTTGTCCGTCACCCCGAAAAAATCACATATCTCGGCTTCCGTTGCCTGCATGAAGCACAGCTTCTCAAATTGTTCTATCGGGATACTTTTCTTCGGCCTTCCTGTTCCCATGTTTGCCACCTCTTTTCTCAGCATTATATAAACATCCAATCGTTCGGCACATCTGCCATCTTCAGCATCATCTCGTTAGGTGCTGTCAATCTGCAAGGAACGTCACACTTTGCAATGTTGGTAAAAAACTCCTGCTTCTTCTTCAAAATGTCCTCGTCCATCACGTGGCCTACAATCTCATACGGCTTGTGGCAGCAATACATAACTTCTCCACGCTCATTTATGGCTATCTGTGTGCTGTTGGCCACGCAAGAAGGGAAACGCCTTCTTACCGCGCCAAATTTGTAATTCAGCACCAATCTTTCATCCTTGATGTTGGCCAGGTAACTCATAATCAGCTTTCGCTCTTTCTCATTGTCCGGCTGATTATAGTATTCGCCTGCTGTGCTTTCTACGGGGCGAATGACAATCTTGTCCACGTCCTCGCTTTTCCAGAATGTCCAAAACTCCGCTGATTCCATCCAGCTCTTGCCTACACACTGAACAACAAGCTGAGTCCTTGCCCCTGCCTGCTTCAGCTCCTGCCTGTACCTGCGCACATTCTCAACAACGGCTTCGAAGTTGTCTACACCTCTTGCCGCCTTATAGCTTTCGCTGCTCCATGCATCTACGGAAATCTTTGCGAACACGGGCTCCATGTAGTGATAACGGTTGAAGTTGGTATTAATGCCATAGCTTACGCCATTGCTCTCCAGAGTCTTGACAATCTGCGTGAAGTCGGGGTTCAATGTCGGTTCGCCGCCACCTGTCAGAATCATGCCTTTTACGCCCAGGTCAAGCAGTCTATACATATATTTTTCAAAGTCCGCTGCTCTCATATAGCGTGGCTCGGTCTGCAATTCTTTCCACCGGCCATACGCACAATATCCACATCGGTTATTGCAGTAATTTGTCAAGAAAATGTCTGCGGTAATAGGCAGCCCTCTCCGCACATTCTCCATGTTGTAAATCAGTTTATTATCACTTATCATGCTTTCTTCCACCTTTCGTTAATGATGCATGGCGCACAATTATTCCAGCTAACAGCATGATGTATCCTAGCGTGCTTTGAACTCATTGCACGGACCTTCACTGCAAAGGGAGCAAATACAACGCTGCTGAACGGCTTCGTATAGCCTCCGCTCTCTTTGTATACCTCAGTCATGCCTCCAGCGAGCTTCTGTGTCGGCTCTGGTGTAATCCCACACTTCGTAAATGTGAAAAACAGCTTGCCCCTGTTGCTCAATGTTACATATGTACTTACATCTTCGTTCTGCTTGCCACAGAACCAAAACCGCCGCTCTACATCACAGATAAAGCTGTTCATTGCTTTTCTTGCAAGGCCTTTTTTGAAAAATCCGCCATTAATTCCGCCAATAAAATCGCCGCCCTGTGCCATAGCAATAGTTGTTGTCTTTGTGCTTTCCATGAATTCGATCATGGATTCTATAACCGCATCAAGGTTCGGAAGCAGCCTTTCCCTCAATCGTCCATCATGCTTATCTTTTTTATACATGAAGCGCTTAATATCATCGTCAAGCTCCATGAAATAGCGGTAGCCTAAATTCTTTGCCACGTCAAAACAAGCATTTCTTGCATATACAATCGCCCGCATGTCACTGTCATTAGTGCCTGTATCAATAATGGCAGCCATTGCCTTTTTATCAAACACCTGCACACGCTCCGCACCATACTCCCTGCGGTAATCGTCAAGCTGTCTGTCCAAGTCATCGCACAATATATACCAATCGCCCGTATATCCCGAACCCTCTAATGCCTTGATTGTTGTTACGCTGCCAGCCCTGCCATTGCTGCAGATAAATACACAGAAATCATTCCTCATTTTCGGTAAGTTCCTGCAATGTCTTTGACAGCTCAACATAGCCTTTTGCTATTGCGTCCTCGTAATCAATAATCACCAGCGCAGAATCCTCCATCAGCTCCTGCACATCCTTCGGCGCTTGGGCGTAGTATTCTGCAATGTACTTGTAATTAAAAACATAGTGCCTTGTCGCTGCTATCTTCAAAAATTCCTTAATATCCTCGGGAACGTCTGAACCTTCTATGCGTTCCACAAGCTCATCATGCTTGCAGTGATCGCAGAGCATTTGCAGTGTTACGTCATCGCCCTGTACCTCATATTGCGGTATTTTTGTTTCACTGTTGTACATCGGGGGGGGCACTTTCTTCCATGTCCAAATTAGGGAAGCCAAAATCAGCCATATCAATATCCACAATCTCGGCCAGCTCCTGCTCCAGCAGTTCCATGTCCCACTCCGACAACTCGGCCAGCTTATTGTCCGCCAATCTGAACGCCTTCACCTGCTCATCAGTCAACCCCGCTGCACGGATGCAAGGGACTTCTTCCAGCTGCAGCTTCTTTGCAGCCTTCAGGCGTGTGTGGCCTGCAATAATCACATTATCCTTGTCGATAACTATTGGATTGATGAAGCCGAACTCTTTTATGCTGTTGGCCAACTTGCCTACGGCCTTATCATTGATTCGTGGATTATGCTCGTATGGAACTAAATCCGCTATCTTAATACTCTCAATCTGCACAGTTTATACCTCCCTTTGTGCAAACAAAAAAGCAACTTGCAAAATCTGCAAATTGCTTTGATTTTTGGCGGGATACTGCGTCAACAGGGAAAATGTTTGAAAACCTGTATACGCTATAGCATCCCATTATTTTAGGCTCTATAGCCAATTATTAACGTTGGAGGTGTTGATAGGATTCGAACCCATGTAGGAGGAAAAGGGATAACCTCCGGCAGGAAAATTGCGAAACCTGCCCTCATTGCCTCTCGAGCACAACACCAGGTAAACGGCCGCATCACATTCCGAACACGGCCGCCCTTTTGAAAGGAGACTCAATGCATCAACAACGACCTTGTATCAACCTTCTAAGCTCAATTATAACTATACTACGGCAGAAAACCTTTGTCTAGTACGGACTTTTGCTGTGAAAAATCCATGAACTATAAAACACCCAAACCGCAGGCAACACCTTCAGCAAACGCCAATATATCGGACTTCATCACGAAGAAAATCGTTCTGCGTACCCCTACGTTTTCCATAACTTCGTCATTGCTCATTCCCTGCTTGTAAAGCTGTTCCAGGATTTCCCCTTGCACTCCGCCGCTATAATGTTCCTGCACAATCTCAACCATCTTCAGCCAACGCTCGGGACGTCTCAGATTAAAAACACGGCCTGCACCATAACACACAACAACATTCGGGAGTTCGCTTGCGTTGCGGATGGCTCTATTAGCCACAGGGTCGCCCGTAGAGCAACTTTTTCCGCATCCCCCTCCACTTGTACCCCCTGCATCGTTTCGACGCTCCCAGACGGCTTGGCGGACCTGTGATTCGTTTCTGAAAACCCATTCTACCAGGTTATTGCTTTTCACTCTTTCCTCTCCCTTCATACCTCACGGAAAATCATATCGGGATGCCTGTACAAAAGCAGTTTCCGTTTCAGCTTATATACATCGGTGCGCATCCCCTTTACGTCTATAACCTCTACACGGCCGTCAGCATATTCAACCACAAAATCAGCAGTATATGTCACTGCCCGTTCTGCTTTTCCATGATGCCTGAAGCCTTCCTGCAGTACGAATTTATGCTGGCGCTCAAAATCCTTGACCACTCCACCCATACGCAACATCTTCAGCTCGCAATAAAAATCCGCTTCCTTCTTGCTGTCAAAGGTGATTCCGTCGACCACTGTTTTTTTCGCTCTGTATTTACTGTAAACCATTCCTCGCCCCCTAGTGAATTTTCCCCCTGCACTTGTCTGCTATATAAGCATCATGCGACTTAATCTTTGTATAACTTGCAGCACGCAACATACTATACAGCCGCTCAGCCTCTGCGGCCACGTCCTTGCGCTGCTTGTATTCAGCATAACGGCTACACCGGGCGTGGCACGAAATCCTGCGCTCGGTGCAGCCTTTACATGGCTATTGAATCAAAACGGAATTTCCTCGTCAAATACTTGACTGCCCATTGTCGTCCAATCTTCGGCCCTTTTCGGCTGTTGTTGCGGCTGTGCTGGCGGTGCTGGCTGTGCATCTGCTTTACGCTCAATGAACTCGAAACGGTCTGCAATAACCTCAGTCACCCAACGTTTAGAACCATCGTTAGCATCATAACTGCGAATCTGCACACGTCCCTCGACAAGTGCTCTCTGTCCTTTGCCCAGGCTGTTGCCTGCAAGCTCTGCACTCTTGCCCCAAATAACAACAGGGATGAAG
Source organism: uncultured Phascolarctobacterium sp. (assembly GCA_934234275.1). Lineage (GTDB taxonomy): Bacteria > Bacillota > Negativicutes > Acidaminococcales > Acidaminococcaceae > Phascolarctobacterium_A. The sequence continues at coordinate 19,045 of CAKQHU010000001.1, read as the reverse complement.
TCTGCCTCTTTCTTGCCATCTGCGGCGGCGTATGGTCTATCCACTGCCAGCGTAAACTGCGTAACTACCTTGCCACTCTGCGTGTAGCGGACCTCAGGGTCTTTTGTCAGTCTGCCCAACAGTATAATCTTATTCATGGTTGCATCCTCCCTCTTCCTGCATCAGCTTGTCGATATACCACTTGGCCTTTTTCAAATCCTCTACACCATTCTTCTGCTTCCAGCGCCACAGGTATTTAATGGCATTCGCCGTACACACTGCTTCAATGCCCTGCAGATTGATGGTCGCCGCCTCCAGCGCGTCGATGCACTCAACCTTTCCTTGTGTGTAGTGCCCTGGATGATTCACGCTGTCGCAGCCCTGTTCTTTGGCAGGCTCGGTTTCGATGAAGTCAAGTTTCCAATTATGAGGCGACGTTCTCAATTGGCAGCCATCTTGAATGTTACCAAACGGGCACATTAAGCAGCTCTCGGTTTTCTCACACTCCTGCTTAACCGTGGTTAAGGCATCATGCCATTTTTTGTCCATTTTCTCTCTCATGTCAACTACACATCTCCAATCCGTACAAATTTCTTTCCGTCAAATTGATAGCAGCCTGCGGAAAGCAATAACGGCTCGAGCCAATCTGGAACAATATCATTCGCTACAAGCCAATTCATCAGCACCTCATTAAGCCTTCTTTCAAGCACCGATACACTATTGACATTCGCTTCATTCAATGCATCAATAAAAACTACTGACCGCTCCCCTGCTTCCAATATTGCCTGCCTTTGAAAATCAAGCATCAGCTTGTTCACGTCAATTAAAGGCAGCCATAATGTTTTTTTACAACGGATAACAGATACCATATCCCCTGCGTCAAGGTTGCATTTGTCAAAAATATCTTCCAATGCTTCCTCGGGTGTATTACGCACTACAGCATCGGGCGCACCCCAAAGGTCTTCAGCAATATAAAATTCCTGCTTTGCTCTTTCCATGTCAATCATGCCTTTATTGACAGCTCTAGTAATTTTCGCCTGTGCCTGTTGCAAGTAATAATCTTCACCGCTTCCGAGCCAATCTACGAGCGATACATTCACATCGTTAATCAGATTCATTTTTTCCTGTTCAGTCATTTTTGCACCCCTTATGCTACCTTAGGCGGTACTGTTTCGCCTTGATCCGAATTTTTCTCTGCCTCAAACAAAGACGTCTGCTGACGTACACCGCTCAAATACTCTTCGGCCACCAATACAAGCTTGCGGATGGCGAAAACACACTCTTCCGTCAAGCAGGTTTTTTCGTCCCACCCTTGGTCGGGATTGTAAGGCATCTCCGGCTTATTCGGCGTGTTGATGTTTAGCGGCGCATTACTGTTGTAAAGCTCCATGCTGGCACTGATGGTTGCGCCTATTGTATCTGCCTCGCCGCCATAATTAAGGCTTACGCTCTTAACTGTGATGCGGTCAATATAATCTTCGGGCAACTCGCACATCTCAATAACAAATTGTCTGAGGTCTTTCAATGCCTCCAAAAAATTCGGTGCTGGCTCTTCAGTGCATTTCGCCGTGTATTCATTAACAAAACCTGCACCCTGCTGGTAGGCAATATATACGCCCTTGTCACTGTACTTGATTTTAGTGTAGCGGCGGTCGCCTAAAGTCTTGCGCTTGTTCCATGCATCGGCAGCCGCTTCCTCTGTTGCCTGCGCTGCACATTCACAGCCACAGTTGACACAACGCACAACCTTTGCCCCTTCCTCCGTAAACATTGCGGCCGTATGGCCATAACATACAGGGCACGGCTTCAGAAAAATTTTCATTTTTTGTACCTCACTTTCTTAAAACAGTTCCTGCTGGCTCTTAATTTCAGCAGGTGTCTTTGTGGTAATACCAGGATGCACACTCGCCATCCCACGTTTCATGCGGCGCTCGTAATGCTCTCCATGCGGCGCCATGTAATCTTCGTCGACTTCCTCGGGTGTCGGGATGTAATATGCAGCAGGCAACGGGATGCCCACACACAACTTTTCAAGTCTGCGCTTGCCATTAATGATATGATTGCGAACAAGATTCATGTTCGTACCATCAGGCCAAAACGGGTCGCTGCATCCCTTTGTGCGCATATACTCCCACCTTGCAAAGCTTTCCCCGAGCCTTGCTGTTTCTGTTTTTATCTGCTCTTCGACTGTCGGCTCTTTTCTTGTCATTTTCTCTGCCTCCGTTTCTTCGCTCCACACTTCTCGGGGCGGTTCTGACACATCTTGCATGGGCGGTCGCACTCCCAACAACATATACCGCACAGCTCATTGATGGAACAACCACTCTCAAAGTTACAGGTGCATTCCCACTTCGGTTTAAGGCGCTCCACTATATTCGGTTCTCGTGATGCTGGAAAATTTTCGGGCGCTAACGGAGGAAGCTCTTTATAATCTTTGCGGCCGCGCTGGCAAACACAACCTTTCTGCCTGCCATGTATCACCGCTGCAGCTTCCGCATCATACACCCTGCCACAATCGCACCGCACTATAAGCCGTGCTGGTTTATATCTGCCCTTTGCATCAAACTCCCTAGGCTTAACGCCTAGCACTGTGAGCATGTTGTATTTATGCCCACAGTACACAGAATAATCTTTTGTCGGCGTTCCCATATCTAGGCCACCTTACGGAAGGAAACTTCCCTGTGCTTATCAAAATACGGGAAGTAATCCAAAATGAACTCGGGATGTTCCTTGCCATAATTCACATCGTTGAGGAAAATCCGCAACAGCAACTCATTGTAATTGTCAACATCGTTTGCCGTCATGCCTATCTGCTCGGCCATGTCTGCAACTTCCCTTGCTGTCGGCCAATACAGACCAAAAACACGCCCTTGACGCATCCTGCTCAATGTCCAGCGCAACAGCTTCGCATTGCTCCGCCCTTCTTTTGTATCAGCATAGTTTGCCGGGCGTTCCTTCTTTGCCTCTTCGTTCCTGCTGATTGTTGCTTCGACGTGCTCTGTTTCCGCCTGCTGCAAGGCTGCCTGCATCAATGCAGGGCAGATTACTCTTTCCGGACTTACTATCGCAATGCCCTCTGCCTTCTGCCACCGCTCACGGCTGATGTTGCGAGGCACGAACACACGCACAAACAGGTCGACAGTCTCCAGGATAATTCTTGTAGCCTCTTGCACTCTGTGTTCCTTGTCCACGCTATAGAACAACTCTTTCTGCGGAAATTCCTTGCCTGCTTTGTACAGACCTCTGACTGTTATTTCTACGTCACTCTTTGTGATTGTCGCCACTGCTTTCACCTCCAAATGCAGCATCGAACGGATTCTTATATTCCTGCTTCGGCTTCTGCTGTTTTTCTTCGCTCCAGCCTTCAGTAAACATATTCCGTGCTACGCCACCAACATACGCTATGTTGCGCTTGCCTCTTTTACAAGCTACCTTGATTGCTTCCAACACTATCGGCAAGCCATAATCTTTTTTTAACTGCTCCAGCTCTTCAGCGATTACAGGAGTAATGGGCGAGATATTTTGTTCCCAGATAACGATGAGATTACTATCTCTTATCTCTTTACTCTTATCTCTATACTCTATACTCTTATCTCTTATCTCTGCAGTAACAATTTTTTCTACATTGTTACACGGCTTCTGTAACATCGGTGTAACATCGTTACGCTTTTTCCCGTCTCTCATTTTTCTCATTCTTGCAGCTGCAGTCGATTCACTCCCTACCATATCTTGAAGCTTCAGCATCTTTATTGCACCATCGTCGAGAATCTCAACCAGGCCTATACGCTGCAGCACCTGCATTGCCACCATGACAGTATCTGCTTTTGTCCTTGTGGCTTCTGCCAACTTCTCCGTGCTATACGGAATCAGCAAATTACCCACTGTACGAATCAGCTTGCCATCATCTTTGAGGGATTTCAGACACAGCTTCAAGTAAAATAAGCAGTATTCCTTGCCGTTTTCCTGCTCTTCAAGCCATTCTATAGCTTCGTCCTGAAAGAAATCCTCTTTCAGCTTCAGCCAATAATACCGCTTGTCAGCCATCTTTCCGCCCCCATTCTTCAAGCATGCTGTCCAATTCTGCATCGCTTCTAGTCTCAATGCCCAACCCTTTGCATTCGTCAATCACACCATTAAGCAGGCAACTAAATTCCCTTGTGTCATATGTATGCGAACCAAAGTAACATTGCAGTTGTATTCCTGTTTGCCCGTTGATTGTAACCGGACCAAGTTCACGCACTGCCTTCCATTCGGCTTTCACTTTCTCCACCGCCTGCGGCTTGACTATGATATGCGTAAAAACTCCATACCGCTCAAGCATCTGCAGGTAAAGCTCGTCCTTGTCGGTATACAGAACCCTAGCCATCTCTCCCAACAACGCCCACAGGTACGCATTCGCATCCTGAGACCGCTGTTTGCGTTTTATGGTAATTTGTACCTGTAAAACTTTTCCCTTGCTCACAGCCGCTATGAGGGCCTGTAGGGCGCTTCCTAAATGCTTCGGAATTGGGATTGTTATGCAGCCATTGAAGAAGTTAACCTGCGTTGTATCAAACTTCATGGTAGAGCCACCTCAGCATGCGTTTGCACTTATCCTGCACATAATGGCCATGTTTACCATGATGCACCTGCCAATGACAGACCACGCACAGCATAACCATGTTATCAGCGGTATCTCCACCGCCTTTGCTTTTGAACACTACATGATGAGGTTTCGTTCCTTCGGGGACTGCATGACCACAGTTGACGCACTGCCCACGGTCACGCTCGTATACCTCCATACACACTCGTTTCAATGCCGCCCCATACAATCTAACGGGGCGGCGCTTAAACATCGGTTTCACGGCCTATACGCTTCTCGCATTCAGCACTGCTTCAATGCCGCTGCGTGCGTCTTGATATGCGGCATCTGAAAGCATTGCCCGAAGGTTGTTTGTAGGAATCTGCTCCACATTGTACCAACCACCATTACTGCTCATAATCTGCAGCTGCGTGCCGTTGATATAGCGTGCCTTGCCTCCACAGCAAATACTTGTAACCTGCTGTTTCTGCTCTTTGACGGCAGCCTTCTTCTTGCCTGCCTCTACCTGCTGGCAGTATTGGTCCGTATCAGCATCCTTGGTATCATCAAGGGCAAACAGACCATTCAGGCAATATTTGCGAGCATAGCTGCTTGCCGTGCCTGTAATCTGCGAGCCATCCATGCCCTTCTTGCTATCCTCTTCACGGGCAAGGGCACTGTTCTCAACGGCTTCTCCACTCTCCACGTCGGTGAAAACTGCCGTGGCCTTGATGTAGAAACGGCCTTCCACAAATACCAGATCATCGCCAACTTTAAGCACTGCCTTATGTTTGGTCAGCACAGGTTTCGCCGCTTCCAAAATGTCTTCGCAGCTTCTGTATTTATACTTACCGAAGCTGTTATACTGGCCTTTCGGCACCTTCAATTCGGCCTGCACCAGCATCAATTTTTCATAAACGCTCATCACTTCACCCCCTTATTTAATCGTCAAATTCTGACGTGTAACCAACGCACAGCCAGGAATTTCCTCGCCTGCCTTAATGGCTTTCTTTACCGCAGTTTTGTCGAGCTCCGGCTCACGCAGCTTCAAGAACTCCACGGGCACATCTGCCATGTAGGCAGCATCAAACTCCACTGCTTCGGACTTGCGGAAGCTCATTGCCACCTTCGCAGTCTCAAACTTCTTGCCGTCAAGGTAACGGCCTAAGAATGCTTTCAGGCTTTCAGCCTTATTGCGGCGCACCTTCTCACGTTCTGCCATAGCATTTTTTTCTGCCTTGATTGCATCAGCCTCGGCCAGCAATTGCTTGTACCAGCAGCCAATATTTTCGAGCTTGGTATCTCTCTCCATCTCAAGAGCTTCGATGGCTTCCAAGTCTACAACCTCACCTGTTTCGGTATCCAGCGCGCGCTTTTCGTCAATCTTTACACACGCCATGATTCTCGCATCAATATCAAACAATTTCACAGCTTATTCCTCCTCTTCCTTAATGCTGTCAGCAAATTCAGTTTCATCAAACGGCAGGCCATACTTCTCGACTTCCTGCTTCTTGCGGTCAAGCAAACGTGCGAACCATTCAGTGGCCATAAATTCAATGCCTTGGTAGTTTACATGAGCTCTTGCAAGAGTCTTGCTACCTTTGACATATTCAATGCGCCATTCGGCAACATCCGGGAACATATCAGCGAAAGTGTCGAAGTTAACGTAAGCATATTTTCCCATTTTGCTTGTGTGGCCAATCATGATTTCGTTGGCCAGCAAAATGCTGACTGCGCCACTAATCAAGTTGCGTGTTTTATTTTCTGTAATCTCCATTGAGTGAACCCCTTTCAAGTGTTATAATTAAGTTGGTTTTTTAAATTGTTTTGCCGCTCAGTTCTTTGCTGGGCGGTCTTTTTTTACATACAAAGGAATTACAAGCTTTTGCCCAGGTTGCAGGTGGTGACTTCCTGCCATTGTAAGGCCGTTCGCCTTTTCAATGTCGCACATCACTCCACGCACGTCATTGTAACGGTCCTGGCTATCCATGTAGCCTACCGAGATGCCCCACAATGTTTCGCCAACCTGTACAATGTGCGTATGCCGCTCAACACCAAAGCTAGCAACATACATAGCAGAGCAATGCATAGCACAAAACACGGCTACGGCAAGTACCATGACTGCCAACAACATTTTTTTCATACCGCTTTCACCTCCTTCCGCTTGATGCTCTCCATTGTCTCACGGCGCATCTTTTCAAGTGATGCATGAAAATCAAACGCTGCATCATGCTTCAGCAACGGCTTCGGCGTGGTGATTTCACGGAAGTAATTATCCACTTTCTCCACATCCAGAATCCACTTGCGGCCAACACGGCCTGCAGCAATTTCATGCTGGACAATCAGACGGCGAATCAATTTATCAGATACGCCACGGCTTTTAGCATATTGGTTAATGCTCATCAGTTGCAAAGTCATGCCTGCACCCCCTTTTCATTGTCGTAAATCTTCTTGAGGCTGATTCTGAAAATATGGGCAATCTCTGCGGCAAGCTCAATATCAAGTGTCGCCTTGCGGTTGCCGCTCTCTATCAAGTGATAGTATTGGCGGCTCATACCCAACATATCAGCCATACGCTGTTGCGTAAGTCCCTTTGATGTTCTAAGTTCCTTGAGCCACTTACGGGCCATGCTTTCACCTTCTTTCTAAGCTTCCTTGTGGGCTTCGAACCACCTTTGGCAGCTTTACAGGGAGGTTGCCCTCCCCGTCGTCAGCTTTCGGAAATGAGCAGTTTTGCTCTCAACTTTTTGGCTGTTCTTTTTGCATATGTGTAAGTTTCTTGAGTCATTAAGTATTTCTCAAATGCAACCATCACACGCGGAGCACCCCCAACTTTAGGAAAGGCTAAGCACAATTTGTGCGGATTATTCACTCGGTTTGCTCCGTAATAAATCTTCAGCAGTTGACGGATTCTAGGTTTCTTGTTCATGCCTGCACCCCCTTAAAACTCCATGAAAGTCATTGTCGGCTTTGGGACAGTGAACTTCACCTCGTCAACGTGATTGCCAAGTGTTTTGAGTTGCTTTACAAGTGCATATGTGCGAGCTTCATCAAACGGAAAGCTTTCGCCCTCTTCGTTCGTCTCACAAAGCAACACGTTTCCGCATAAAGCTTGGCCAAAAACCATACTTGCAAGTTCATTGACTACTGGCTTGCTATGCTTCAGCAGGAATTCATCATCAAAAATCAGTGTTATATCGGGCATGAACACTATCTCACGGTCGAACGGTATTGCATGGAACGGAACCTCTTTGATGTCGATTATTTCGCAGCCAATCAGCTCATATGCTGACTTCAAGGAAACTTCTCCATCATACGGGATTTTCTCAATCACATTGCGCTTGCCGTTGTCATCTACAACAGTTTTTACTAAGACTAAATAATTCATATCTCGTCCCCCTTTTTAATTTTTAAGCTCTCGGCACAGGGTTTGAACTGTCTGCCTGCCAGCTTTACAAGGGCGAGCGCCCTTGTCATCAGCTTTTATTTAGCTTCTGTGATTTCTTTGAGCATCTTTTCAAGCTCTTGAACTTCTTTCCATTTTTGCTGTTCCTTATATGCAGCAACTTTATTGCCAGGAAGTCTATCTGCTCTATCTTTGCACTCACCCCAAACAAGCACTGCCTGTCTGAAAGCTAATCTTAAGATTTTTTCTTGTGTCATTGTTGTGCTAGTCATCTTCATACCCTCCCTTAAATTTCAATCTCGCCTTCAGCAAATGCTGTATAAATGTCTTGAGCCATAAAGTAGGCATCACTAGCTTTTTGGTATCTCTCATCAGCTTCTTCGGTAAGTTCTTCAAGCACATCGGCTTGTTCTGCTCTTGAAGCATTCGGATTATTCTTAAGCCATGCATAGTAATCATTTTTGGCTTCTTCCAAAGCTACCTCTTGCTTCCTCTTTTCTTGGTACGCTTTGCGTTCTGCTTCTTTCAACACACCTACGATGTAGGTTAACTGCTTGTAGTTCAATTTCATTTTTTCGTCCCCTTTCAATTTTCCATTTTGTTATCTACGCTATTTTATATCCCATTCTGTTTACATCTCTAATTATAACACGCAAAGTCGCTTTGTCAACAAATTGTTATACGAAATTTTAAAAATATAACTTTTTGGGGAGTTACTTTATTTTGTCAACAGAATGTTATACAATTTTATTGAGGTGATACAAAATGTTGAATTTAAAACAACTTAGAGAACAAACCAATATGACACAAGCCGAAATCGCTAGGGAGCTTGGATTCTCTCGCCAAACCTACAGCAACTACGAAGCAAACCGCAGGCAGCCGGACCCCGAAGTCCTCAAAAAACTTGCTGACTACTTTAATGTAAGTGTTGATTATTTAATCGGCCGGGAATCCCAAAGCCAGGAAAATAAAAAAATCCCCAAGGACTTGAAAAAAATCCTTGAGGAAGAAGCTGTCACCTTGAACGGCCGTCTGCTCTCTGATGCTGATAAAGAAAAAATGTTCCGCATTGTCGAAGCTGCCTTTTATGAAGCTAAGGCCATGAACAAACGGAAATAAGGTGGCCGTCATGCCTAAATATAATATACCTCTTCGGGTGCGGAACCTTGTCAAAAAATACGGCACCGCCAACCCTGTTTTTATCGCAAGAATGCTGAATATTCACATAAGATACGTCGATACACCTGCCCAGGTGAACGGCTTTTGGCTGAAAATCCTGCGCCGTAAATTCATCTTTGTAAACGCAAACCTCGCTGAGTGGCAGTCTAACGCCGTTGTTGCGCATGAACTCGCACACATAATACTTCACCCACACTATCGCCTTTTCTCGCTTGAGGGCCGCTCCTATTACTCGAAAACTTCCCATGAGGACGAAGCAAACCGCTTTTCGGCCGAACTTTTACAGTACATGGATGTTGATAAATGTTTCACTATGGCTTTCCTTGAGCACGGCTGGCACTCTGAAAACACAAAAAGCCCCGCTTTGTAGCGGAGCTCTTTGCTGTCCTTATCAAACGCAATATGAAAGGGGAGGTGATATGAAAAACTTGTCTTCGGCTAACTATAATATACCACGGCAGAAAACCTTTGGAAACAAAACGGGGCGAAAGGAGAATCATCAATGAAACGTAAATATGGCCACGGCACTGTTTGCTTTGAATCGGCCAGGAATAAATATAAAGTTGCTATTGTCGCCCCCGATGGCCACCGCATCACCAAACGCTTCGACACGGAAGCTGATGCTGATGCATGGCGCATTGCTACCCTGCACGAAATCAACATAGGCGAATACATCCCCGTGCAGGCAACCACCTTTGGCGAATGGCTCATGCAATACCTCGGGCTGTTTGTACAGCCTAAGGTACGGGAAAAAACCTTTGTCAGCTACCTTGTAGTCGCTGCCCATGTCTCGGCGGACTTTGCCGGAAAGAACCTGCAGAAAATAACTACCATTGATGCACAACGCTTTCTGACTTCTCTCGACGTATCTGCATCCATGCGTAAGCGTGTGGCAAAACTTCTTGCACGTGCATCCAAAAAAGCCTATATCATCGGCAGCATCCGCAAAGACTTCATGCTGGGCGTGGAAATCCCCACCCCCGAACAAAAGCCTATTGAAATTTTTACGCTTGACGAAATCCCCAAAATCTTTGCGGCCATCAATGAAAGTCCCGTCCTGCGGCGGCATTATCCCCTCGTTGCTCTTGCCCTTGCATCAGGTGCACGCATGGGCGAAATGCTCGCTCTTACCCCCGACGATATATACACAGATGCGATAGTTATCAACAAAGCACTTGTGGAAATCCAGGGCAAGGTATCCCTGCAGCCGCCCAAAACACAGGCAGGCTACCGCCGTATTACTCTCCCTGCATATATCATATCCATGTTGCAACAGCTTGCATCCCTGCGCCAACATGATCAGTTCCTTTTTCTAAATACGCAAGGCAATCCCTGTTGCTCTTCCAATGTTGGCAGAGCATGGAGGTCAATCATCAAACACGCAGGGATTCCATACCGCAAATTTCACTGCCTGCGCCACACTCATGCTACAATGATGCTGGCAGCACACGTCCCTGTTTTAGAAGTTGCCAAACGGCTCGGCCATTCAAAAGCAAGCCACACTCTGAATCTTTATGGCCATGCTATACCCGGCTACGATAAAAACCTGCCCAAATTGGTCGACGAAATCTTTCAAATCGGCAGCGAAAATTCAGCAGGTCACTTGGTCAATTTGCCATCTTTTCCCCAAGTTTCCAGCAACAGTGTTCCCACAGTGTTCCCGAAACGCTAAAAATCACCTTACTTCCAAACATAGAAAAAGCCCAGAACCTAGATTCTGGGCGGGTTTCCAATGGAGCTACTGACGGGATTTGAACCTGCGACCTACTGATTACGAATCAGTTGCTCTACCAGCTGAGCTACAGTAGCACATAAGCTATATTAAAATTCCATCTGCATTGCAGCTTCTTCAGCTGCCTTAGCTGCTGCCATCTCAGCCTTAGTACGGCGCTTTCTGACCTTCTTGGCACTGTTGATACCGGCCTTCTTGATGACCTTTGCTAATTCAGAAATAATATGCAGTTCATCTACGGAACAATCCTTAACCAGGTCAGCCAGCTCATTGCAGTAAATCTGCTCACTGTGATGAATGTTGTCACACAGCAGCTCGTCCACAGAAACATCCAGTACATTAGCCAGATGAATAATTGTAGGCAGGCCAAGCTTAGTATTACCGGTTTCTATATTGCTGATATGCGGAGTTGACAGACCAGTTAGATTAGCTATATTTCCCTGAGTTAATCCTTTTCTGGCACGAGCGGCCTTTATCCTCAGTCCAATAGCCTTGTAATCAATATCTAACTTCACAAACGTTCTCCCCTTCTACTTAATCACATACTAATAACATTACAATTATATCTGATATCATCGTAAAAGGCAAGAGTCATTTGTTTTTTTATAAAATTTTATTTTTTCAATACAGGCACTGTCAGACTGCCCTGCGGCATCAGTAAAACCTTATAATCTTTGCCAACATATTTTTCTGCCAGCTTCATAGCCGCATCTACATCATCCACAGATTCAAACAGCAATTTTTTGGCAAGCTCTTTATCCAAAGCAGAAACAAGGATAAAATGCGCCTTCTTCATCAGGCGGGTAATAGCAAAAGCCTTATGCGCACCGATAACAAAATTCTTTTCCAGCTCTGCTTTAATAGCATCCGGCGAAGGATTTTCTTCCAACGCTTTTTCCAAAGCGGCACTGCCGCTGCCTTCCTCACATTCACCGAGGATAATGATTGCGCCGCCGTCCTTAACTGCACACCAGGCATTATCCATCGTCTTCTGCAGCTGATAAATGTTGATATCCTTAGGATAACCGCCACAGCTGGCAATTACTACATCCGCAGGCTCGCTGATAGGTACGCCGTAAACCTGCTCGACAAATTTGCAGGCCTCAAGATGTGCTTCATACCAGCCACCGGCAAAAACCTTCAGGAATTGCTTTTGCGCATCTAAGATAGAATGGAACAGGAACATCTTATGCTCTTTGGCAAAAAGACGCACGCCCTCTACCTGATCATCGTATACAGGGTTGCCATGCAGCTTGCCTAATTTCGCCTCCGGGCTCATCATCAGACTATGGTTTTTGCGTACCGTTTCCATAGCGGCAACACCGGGCAGCACGGCCTTGCGTCCGCCGCCAAAACCGCTGAAGAAGTGATAAACAACAGTACCGGTCAAAATAACCAGGTCAGCATCACAAACATGCTTATTGAGCCATACAGGAGTGCCATGCTCTGTTTCGCCGAAATACTCGAAGTCATCCTGCACATGGCAGTCGCTGTTATACATTTTCAGGCGTTTGGCAACATCCTCGCCGACCTGCTCCACCATTTCCTCATGGCTCATGCAGCGATGGGTGCCTAAAGCAAAGACAATATGCATATCCTCGTCTTTAACACCCAGTTTATTCATTTCGTTAACCAAAATGGGCATAAAGGAATGCGTGTTGGCAACACGGGTTGAATCGTTACAGATAAAGGCAATTTTCATTCCGGGCTGCACCAGCTCATCAATCGGTGCGCTGGCGATAGGATGATATAAAGCATCCAGAACAGCTGTTTTTAAATTCTCCAGCGGCGGCATCTGCTTCATTTTCAGTTCGCCCAGAACATGCTCCTCCGGCAGAGAAAACTCCTTGTAGCCATGACCATATTTGTACTTATAATCAGTCATCTCCGTACCTCCTCTTGCTTAGCTTATGCAATTTTACTTAATTCTATTCTATCATATCTGTTATGAAAAATGTTTATTTTTTGGGCAGTGAAAGTAATAAAACCGTGAAAATAATGCACGCCATACCGATATAGTCAGCAACTGCCAATTTTGTGTTCAGCAGCAAAACTACGGAGATAATAGAAGCCAAAGGCTCGGCGCAGGAAATCAGGCTCGCCTTAGTAGGACCGACAATTTTCAGGCCTGCCAGATAAAATGCATAGCTCGCAATAGTCGCACCCAACAGCAGATACGCAAAAGCAAGATAACCGCTCATATCCCAATGACCTGCGGGCGTAAAGGGATTACGCCAGATAATCAATGCCACGCCGCTGATAAGCTGCCCCCAGCCGATAAGTGTTGCCGCAGTATATTTTTTGAGCATCGGCCCCGGCTTAATGCTGTAATATGCATAGGAAAGCGCAGACAATACACCGATTGTCAATGCCATCGGTGAAATCGCCAGGCTGTCAAGACTGCCGTGCGTTGCAATAAGAAATACACCTACCAGCGCACCGACAATGCCTATCAGCTCGCGTCCGTCAGGAATTTTTCTGGACTTATAGCTCATCCACAGCATTACATAAATCGGTGCCATGTACTGCAAAACCGTTGCTGTAGCAGCATTACACAGGCCAATTGTGTAATAAAATCCCAACTGCGCGCCCAAGATACCTAAAAACGAAAACTCAATAATATTCCAGGTATCTGCCTTAAGAATAGCAAAGATATCCTGCTTCTGCACAAAGGCCGCAAAAAGCAGGAACATACAGCCTGCCAGAATCTGACGCGCCATGCAAAGCCAGATCATATCTGCCTGATGATATTGAAACAAATACTGTCCTGCTACACCGCCCATACCCCAGCAGGTAGCGGCACCTATAATTAAAAATATACCCTTAAGCATACCGATAACCTCTTTCATATATGATGATTATCAATAATATAACACCTAATAAGAATATTTACAAGACAAATAAATTATAGTTGGAAAAGAGTATGTAAAAGAGCTGCCGCACCTGCGTGCGACAGCTCTTAAAAGCATTTTATAACGTTGCAATGAAGTAAGCAATGCTGCTTACCAGCACTGTCAAGGTAATCATCATCGGGTCAGCGATAGATGTACGGTAGTTTTCCGGGTTATAATGCGTGCGTTTACGGAACGGTTTGGCATCGAGGAAATCCATCGGATTGCTCGTAAGATCCATAAACTTTTCGTACAGTACGCCCCAGGCACTGCCCAGACCGCCGCTGATTGCACACAGCAGCATACTGATACGGACAATAACAAAATCAATCGGCTTACGGTAGAACCAGTCTGTATCAAGGCTGAGCGCTGTATGAGGCTCCATGCGCGGCAGGAACATCATAAACGGCACCATAGTTACGACAAGAATTTCTACGTAGCTCAGCATATGTGCTGCAGTGAACGGCTGGTAATCGGGATAACCGAACGGCAGATAGCGATACAGCAAATCCGGATATACGCCGTACAGGAAGCAAAGCGCTGCGCCAAAGCCCATGCCGATATACATATTCTTCGGCAGAGGATTTTTAATTTCTACATTCTTATCGGCATCACGCAGGAAGATGAAGTAACCCATCTTCAAGGTAATGGACAGGAATGTACCTATGCTGGCAAGCTCCAGCAGTGTATATACCCAATCATAACCGGCAGCAGATGCAGCGGCAATCGTAATCGTTTTGCTGATGAAGCCGTTGAAGAACGGTACACCGGAAATGGAGAACGCCGCTACAAAGAAGCACACAGCCACGAACGGCATCTTTTTCGCCATACCGCTGAGCTGGTTAATCTTGCGGATACCGGTTGCATAGATAATAGCACCGGCACACATAAAGAGCAGGGATTTATACAGGATGTGCGAGAAGGCATGGGCCGCAGCACCATTCAGTGCCATCGCCGTGCCAACGCCTACACCGGCAACCATGAAGCCGACCTGGCTGATAATATGGTAACCGAGCAGACGGCGCATATCGTTTTCCATAATCGCATAGGCTGCACCGTAAAGCGCCATGAAGCAGCCAAAGCCCATCAGGAAATCTGTTCCGGCAAAGATACGGATTAAAGCGTAAACAGCAACCTTCGTCGTAAAGGAGCTTAAGAATACGCTGCCTGTAATCGTGCCTTCGGGATAAGCATCAACCAGCCAGGCATTAACCGGCGGAATTGCCGCATTGACAGCAACACCGATTAAAATCGCCCAGAAAGCAAGGTCATGCGGAGCCTTAGACAGATTTGCAATCAGAGAATCACCGCTGCCAACCTTCAGGAAGATACCGAGCAGCAGCAGGTTACCGCCGAGCATGTGCACCAAAAGATAACTCAAGCCTGCGCGACGGGACTGAGGAGTATTGCGGCACCAGATCAAGAACAGAGAGGTTACGGCAAGTGCTTCCCAGAAGAAAATCAGCGTCAGCCAATCCTTAGCCAGTGTTACACCAAGAGCACAGCCGGCATAGGACATGGAGCACAATGCTTCCATGCGGTTCTCGTTATGACAGGAATAAATGCCGCCGATGCAAGCCATCAGCGCAAAAATCATGCAGAATACATAGCTGAGCTTATCTACAAACATGTAGCCCAAATGATAGCCTGTACCCAGAAACTCAATGCTCAAATCTGTACCAACCGGCATAGAAAGTGCAGCAAAGAGGGCAAAGAACGGACCTATAGCCAAAACGAACTTGCGCAGCATTTTCGGCACGAGCATTGCAATCACGCCCACGGCAATGAGGATCAGACCAGGATGAAGCAGATTACTCATCGTCCTCACCTCCCTTAGGATCATCATAGTAGGTTTCATCACGCTGCAGCAGCGGCGTCATAATAATTTTTGCCAGAATAATCAGCAGCCAGCAACCGAAGAAGCCGAAGAAAATATCATAGCCAAACGGCAGCGGCCACCACGCAGGACTGTGCAGATGTACGCCGCAAAGCTCTCCGATTGCGGAAAGCACGAGCACGGCAGCAGCTATCATGTAAACAGTTTTCTTGCTCATTACATCCAACCTCCATTCCAGCCTGCGCAAATAGCGTTGGAGGCCATTGTTGCCAGCTCATAGAAGTGCGGATAAATATCCGGCACGATACCGAGGACAACAGCAATAATCGTTGTAATGCAGATAGGAATCAGCATCGAGTAGCTGATGTCGCCATATTCACGGAACTCCTCCTGCGGGTCCTTGCGGAAGTATGCCATCTGTACAACAGGCATCAGATAGCCGGCAGCCAAAAGCGCGCTGGCAACCCAAACGAGAATGTACAGAGGCTTGCCTGCCTGCAAAGCACCGAGTGCCAGATTCCATTTGCTGACAAAGCCAACGAGGAACGGCGTACCGGCGATACCCAGGGAAGCAATCGTGAAGCAGGCCATAGTTACCGGCAGCTTCTTGCCTATGCCATAAAGCTCACTGATATTATTTCTGTGTGTACGCGCGATAATCAGACCGGCGCACATAAAGAGGGTAATCTTCATAACAGCATGAGCTACAAGATGCAGGTAAGCACCTTTGATGCTCAGCGGAGAAATCAGCGCAGCACCTAAAACGATGTAGGAAAGCTGGCCGATAGTAGAGAACGCCAGACGACGTTTCAAGTGATCCTGACGCAGAGCGATGAGCGAGGAAATGATAATGCTCGCTGCAGCAGCCCACGCCAATACATCGACAACACCGATTTCCGCCAACAGCTTCGGACCAAAGACAAAGCCGATGATACGCAGTACGGCGAAAACGCCGGTCTTAACAACGGCAACGGCATGCAGCAATGCAGATACCGGAGTCGGCGCAATCATTGCTGCCGGCAGCCAGCCATGCAACGGCATAACCGCAGCCTTTACGGAGCCTGCCAGAATCATCAGTACGAAGATTGCCTGCAGCACCCATCTCGGAGCCATATCCGTAGTCAGGAAGCCGCCGGGAGTAAAGTCCATCGTACCGCTGATGCAGTAAACGGCGATAACGCCGGCCAGGAAAAGCTGACCGGAAATCAAGGTGTAAATCAAATACTTACGGCTGGCCATCAAAGCTTCCTGGTTACGCTTATGCAGTACCAGCGGATAGCTTGCCAGAGTCAGCAGCTCGTAAAAGATGAAGAAGGTCAACAGGTTTTCGGCCATCGCAATGCCCATTACGGCACTCATGCAGATAGCAAAAGCAGCAAAGTAACCGGTCTGCTCGCTTTCGTTATTGCAGCGCATATAGCCGATGGAATAGAAGTTCATCGGTACCCAAAGCATCGAAGCCAGCACCGCAAAAATCATGCCGGCCGGATCGGTACGCAACGTCAGTCCCACAGTATCGGTAATTTGGCACAGCGTCCACTGATACTGATTGCCGTCGAGAACAGCGGGCAACATCGACAGGATGATACCGAATTTAAGTACGGAAGCAATAACGCTCCAGGTTTCACGCAGGTTAGGCCAGCGTCTGCTGAACGCGATAAGTACAGCAGCTATAAAAGATACACCAACCGCCAGAAATGGTCTGCAATCTAAAATAGTCATCTCAGAAACACCTCCGGCAATCCTAACTTAACGACATCGGTAACGATGTCAACACTGTAGAAGCCAAGTACCAGAATCATGATACCGCCGACGAGAATCGGGATAACCATGGAAAGCGGTAAGCCCAGCTTGCCCTTATGCGGATGTACCTCAGTCAGCGAAGCTTCACGCTGTATAAACATCTGCTCAATAATACGGAAGAAATAAATTGCATTCAGCAGAGAGCTGATAACAAGTACAGCGATGTAGAAATACTGTGCACCGGTGTAGGCACCAAGCATAAGATACCATTTACTGAAGAAGCCGCAGGTCGGAGGCAGGCCGATCATAGACAGAGAAGCCAGCAGCACGGTAATCGTACTGATAGTCATCTTTTTGTTCATGCCGCCTAAGCGGTACAGATTAACCTCACCGAAGCGATACTCAATACCGCCGATAACCAGGAAGAGGCTGCTCTTCATAAAAGCATGGTTGATAGCGTGCAGCACGGCGCCGATGAAGCCGTACATATTACCCATTGCCAGACCGATTGCAATGTAACCGATCTGTGCCACAGAGGAATATGCCAGCATACGACGGAAGTCATACTGAGCCATCGCCATAATAGAACCGATAAGAATACCTGCTACACCGAGAATGCCCAAAACGTTGAGCGCACTCTGAACTACAGGGTTATCAACCTTAAAGATATAGTAAACAAAACGGATTAAAGCATATGCCGGAGCCTTACTCATGCAACCTGCGATAAAAGCAGCAGCGCCCGGATGAGCGAAGGTGTAGGCATCAGGCTGCCAGCCATGCAGCGGGAACAGCGCCATCTTGATACCAAAGCCGATAATGAAGCAGGCTACGGCAATCGCAAACAGCGGCGAATTCAGATGCGGAACTACGCGTGCAGCGAGGTCAGCCATGTTCAGAGTACCGGTCATAGCGTACAGATAACCGACACCAAGCAGATACAGCGAAGCACCGATGGTACCGATTAACAGGTAACGGAAGGCTGCCAGCATTGACTTTCTGCCGCCAAGGGCAATCAGGCCGTAACCGGAAAGTGACATAATCTCCAGATATACATAGAGGTTAAAAACGTCACCGGTAATAATCATACCGGAAAGGCCGACTGTCAGCAGGCCGAACAATGTATAATAGCCGCCTACATGCAGCCAATCCTCATCCTTGACGAACGGACGGCTGTAAAGCGAAACCATCAGGGAAATAAATGTTACCACAACAGCCAGAATACTGTTTAAGGGGTCAAGAGCAAATTCAATACCGATTGGCGGTTCCCAGCCACCCATCCAGTAATGCCAGGTTTTGCCGCCGGATTCCAACACTCTTTGCAGTACGATGCAGGCATTGGCAAAGGCACCTGCGATAGAAGCCATAACTATCCAGGAGCCTAAAAACTTGCTGATACGGGAAAATAACATACACAGCAACGATGCTGTCAAAGGTAAAAGTACAATTAGGACGGGAGCATGCTGTGTCATTTACTAGCCCTCCTCAATACCTCTACTTCTTCAACAGAACCGTAGATTTCTTTAATACGCATGAGGAGTGCAATTGCTACGCCAGTAGTACCAAGACTTACAACGATTGCTGTCAGCATCAGGCCATGCGGCAGAGGGTTAATGTAAGCATTAGGATCTGTTGTCAGGCCGTTCTGGATAGGAATCATTGCGCCATCCTTCTGTGCAAAACACAGATAAAAATAGATTACGGCAACCTGCATAACATT